>CBIHQZ010000012.1:0-20031 GCA_966212315.1 uncultured Myxococcales bacterium | reverse complement strand
ATCACAACCGTCGTCGGCACCGGCACCGCCGGATTCTCGGGCGACGGCGGCCCCGCGAGCGCCGCGCAGATCACTTCGCCGCGCGACATCGAGATCGGCCCCGACGGCGACCTCTACATCGCGGACACCGGCAATCACTGCGTCCGTCGCGTCAGCCGCGCGGACGGAACGATTCACACCGTTGCCGGAACCGGTGGCCAGTACGGCTTCAGCGGCGATCGCGGCGATGCCACGCAAGCGCGGCTCTATCGACCGTTCGGAATCTCGTTCGATCGCGACGGCAACCTCTTCATCGCCGACACCTACAACAGCCGTATTCGCCGCGTGGCGCACTGATCGAGAGAACGAACACACCATGAACACGATGCGTACTCGTTTCTCGATCTTCGCCGTCGCCGCTGTGCAGCTCACGCAATTCGCGTGCGGCAGCGATTGCCACACCTCGCAAACCATCGACCACGCGCTCGAGGAAATGTGCCCGAGCGATGCAGGACCGCCGCCCGCCACCTCGTGCGCTCCGTCGCAAGGAACGATCTGCACCGTCGTCGGAACCGGCGTCGCAGGGCTCACGCCGAACGGGCGCCAGGGCATCGATACGCAGCTCTATCTGCCGCAGGACATCACCGTCGGCCCCGATGCGCTGCCGTACTTCCTCGACTGGAACAATCACATCATTCGCGTGCTCGAGACGAACAACACCGTGCGCACGGTTGCCGGCACCGGTGAACTCAGCGACGGCGACGCGACGCCCGATTCGATGCCGACCAACATGCCGGCCCCGGCGCTGATGTTCCGATTGAACCATCCGACCAACATCGAGTTCGATCCGCAGGGGCGGATGCTCATCGCGGCGTGGCACAACAGCGCGATCAAGCGCGTCGATTTCCGCACCGGCATCATGGACACCGTGTGCGGCACCGGGGCGCGCGGGTACATGGGCGACGAGGGCCCCGCGCCGATGGCGTTGCTCAATCTCCCGGTCGGCGTCGCGATCAACCCGATGAACGGGCAGATGTACATCGCCGACCAGGGCAATCAGCGCATTCGCACGGTCGACGGCAGCGATGTCATTCACACGATGGCCGGCAGCGGCATGCAGGGCTATGGCGGCGACAACGGTCCCGCGACGATGGCGCAGATCTCGAACCCCATCGGTCAGGCTGCGACGCCGGCGGGGCGCATCGTGTTCGACACGTCGGGCAATCTGTACATCGCGGACACCGGCAATCATCGCGTGCGACGCGTCGACCCGAGTGGCGTGATCACGACCGTGGCGGGCAACGGCAACGCGGGCACCGCAGGCGATGGCGGTCCGGCGACGATGGCGGAACTCAACGCGCCGACCGACGTCGAGATCGGCCCCGATGGAACGCTCTACATCGCCGACACGCAGAACTCGTGCGTGCGTGCCGTCGACCGCACGACGGGGAACATCAGCACCGTCGCAGGGCACTGCGGGATGCGCGGGTTTGCAGGTGACGGCAGCGCGCCGGGCATGGCACTGCTCGATCGTCCGTATGGCGTCGAGACCGATGCCAACGGCAACCTCTACATCGCGGACACGTACAACCACCGCATTCGACTGATGTGCGTGGGGAATGCAGGACGATGCGCGCCTCCCTCCGGAACCTGATCGTTACGCTCACGATGGCCTTCGCCGGTGCGGGAAGCTGCGGCCCTCCCACGCCGACGTCGCTCGTGCCCGCGGACTACCGCACACGGTTTACCGTCGTGCGGAACTGTCGCGTCACGTTCGAGCATCAGTCGCCCAACGGCGTTCCGACGACGCCGAACATCACCAACATCATCGTGTACGTGAATCCGGAATCGGCGGCGGCCTACAACGCCAACGCCAATCCGCTCCCGGCCGGGACGCTGGTGATCAAGGAAGAGCACAGCGATCCCGATTGCACGCACATGGTCGCGCAGAGCATCTCGCACAAGGAAGCTGGCTTCGATCCCGACCACGGCGACTGGCACTGGCAGCACGTGCTCGCCGACCGAACGATCGATGCCGACGGCCGCGTCGAGCGGTGCTCGAACAACTCGTGCCACGGCGTCGCCGAGTGTCGCGCGCGCGACTGGATGTGCACGCAGCCGTAATCGACTGATCGCGCCGGGTGTCCGCCGTCGGTAGCGCGCCGCGCCGACTGCGATGCACGCTCGGCGCATGAATCCCCTCGCCTCCGACATCCTCGAGTTCTGGTTCGGCCCGCGCGGCGGCGATCCCCTCGCGCGATCGGCGCAATGGTTCAAACGCGACAGCGCGTTCGACGACGAGATCCGTGCGCGATTCGGCGCGGCGATCGAAAGCGGCGCGCGCGGCGAGTTCGACGGCTGGACCAAAGGCGACGACGACCGGGACGTGGCACACGCGTCACTCGCGCTCGTGATCCTGCTCGATCAATTCACCCGCAATGTCTTCCGCAACTCGGCGCGAGCGTTCGCCACCGACGAGCACGCGCTCGAGATCTCACTGCGTACGCAGGAGCGCGGACTCGATGCGAAGCTCACGTTCATCGAACGCTACTTTCTCGAGATGCCCATGATGCACGCGGAGTCGCGCGAGGTGCAGCGGCGCTCGGTCACCGCGTTCATGCGACTCGTCGAAGAAGCGACGAATGCGGGCGAACCCGAGTCGATCGTGAAGATGCTGCGCTCCGCCCACGAATACGCAGTGCGACACGCCGAAATCGTCGAGCGCTTCGGTCGCTTTCCTCACCGCAACACGATCCTCGGCCGCACATCGACCGGCGACGAGATCGAGTTTCTCCGACAGCCAGGCTCGAGCTTCTGATTCGTCAGCCCACCGCCGCGCGATCGATCCAGTGCGCGGCCGTTGTCGCATCGATCCCGTAGTACTCGAGCATCCGTCGCTCGACCTCGGCGCGATCGCCGAGTAGCCGCAGCCATTCTCGCGCGCGTCGCATCGGCTCGTGGGGATGATGCGAGAACACCCACGGCGCCAACTGCCGTGCGATCTCGACCTCGCACACGAACTCGACGACCTCGATCGCGGCTTCGCGGAGGATGCGTACCCCCGCACCGTCGACGCGCGGATTCGGATCGCGGATCCCCGTTACGACGCGTCGCACACCGGCTGCGACGATCGCGTGCGCGCACGCAGGGGTGCGTCCATGAAACGCGCATGGCTCGAGCGTCGAGTACAACGTCACCGCGCCGAGATCGACGCCATCTGCGCGCGCCTTCTGCATCGCGACGATCTCCGCGTGGTCCTCCCCGGGACCCTGCGTGTGCCCGCGCGCGATCACCACGTCGAGAGCATTCACGATCACGCAACCGACCCACGGATTGTCGCCGGTTCGGCCACGAGCCCGTTCGGCCTCCGATACCGCTTCGAGCATCCATCGCTCGTCGCGCGCGCTCTCGCTCTTCATGACGAACGACACCGTAACGCAACCGCGGCCGCATCGACGCGTACCAGCACGCACCATTCGCGAATCCAGCGGACGTCATGTCAGTTGCGCCGCAACGCGTTGGCGACGACGGGAGTCCAATCTTCGTGGACTCCAACGACCGTCCCGGATTGCCTGCCGCCGATCATCCGCCCGGACCTCGGAAGAGCCATGTCGATTGCCCGCCGGAGCCTCCGATTCGCACGGCGCTCCACGCGCTCCTGCTCTTCCCCTGCATGGAGCCGATGCTGCGATCGATCGTGGACGCGGTGAACAACGCGAAGGATCGCGTCTGGATCGAAACGTACATCTACCGCGGCGACAAACTCGGGAGCGCCTTCGCGGATACGATGGTGGCGGCTGCACGACGCGGTGCCGACGCTCGACTTCTCTACGATCCGCTCGGATGCAACGAAACGGATCCCGCGTTCTTCGAATCGCTCGCCGCGCGCGGCGTGAAGGTGCGCCCGTATCTTCCGCGTGATGCCGCGTTGAAAGCGGGCACGCCGTTCAATTGGGATCACTCGCGCATCGTGGTCATCGACGACGCCGGCTACACCGGTGGCGCCGCGTGGGGCGACGAATGGCTCCCCGCGCATCGTGGCGGAAAGGGATGGCACGACGTCTGTACGCGCGTCGAGGGCCCGGTGGTCACGGACTTCGCGCACGTGTTCTCGCGACGATGGAACGAAGCCGAAGGGGAGAACGGCTCGCCCGAGGACTTCACGACCGGCGATCGCTATCCCGATCTCGAGTTTCTTTCGGACGCGCCTGATGGGCGACCGCTGATCATCCAGCGCTACTGCGATCGCATTCGCACCGCGCGCGATCGCGTGTGGATGGAGATCGCGTACTTCTTCCCGCCGGTAAACCTCTTGAAAGAGCTTTACGACGCGGCCGCCCGCGGGGTCGACGTCCGCGTGATCCTCCCGGCCGATAGCGATCTGCCGATTCTGAAACGCGCCGCGAGGGCCGAGTTCATCGAATGGATCGAGCGCGGGTTGAAGATCTTCGAATACGGCGCTTCGATGGTGCATTCGAAGTTCGCGCTCATCGACGACGACTGGTCGACGGTCGGCACGTTCAACGCCAACGCGACCAGCGTGCGCTTCGCCAACGAAGTGAATCTGATCGTGCGCGACCGCGTGTACGTAGAGCGCGTCGCGGAACTGTTCCGATCCGACCTCGAAGAGTGTGAACTCGTGACGATCGAAGCAGTGCGCTCGCGTCCGCTGCTCGAGCAGGTTCACGACGCGATCGCGCACGCCACGCTCGCGCTCGCTGAACCCGGCACTTCCCACAAGTAGCGACGGTGCGCCGGGGCACCGCCGACGGGCAGGTCGGTTGCCGAGACGGCGTCAGCGCGCTTTCGTTCCATCGTGAAGCCGGTTCACCGTCGTGCGTTCTGCGCTGCACTCGCGACGCTGCCCGTCGCGCATTGCATGCCGTCGTCGCGGCGCGCGGGCGGGCGCACCCGCATCGTCATCCGCCATCAACCGCTCTGGACGCGCTCGGATGCATTCACGCGCCGACTGCGCGCGTTCGAACAGCGCAACCCGGGCGTCGAGGTCGTCTCGCGGCTCGTCCCGAATTCATCCGACGTGCTGCATCAGTTCTATCTCACCGCGCTCGAGGGCTCGGCGGACGAGTTCGATGTGTTCGTCGCCGACGTCATCTGGATTCCCGAATTCGCGCGGGCCGGATGGATCGCGGATCTCTCGCCGTGGTTTTCGCCGGACGACGTCCGCACCGCTTTCGTGGCACCCGCGGCCGACACGGTTGTCTTCGAGAACAAGACCTTCGCCCTCCCCTGGTATCTCGATGTCGGGCTGCTCTACGCGCGACGTGATCTCGTGGGCGATGCGCCGATCGCGCGCATCGATGCAATGCGCGAGACGATCCGGCGCCTGCGCGCGCGCGAGGCAACGATGCAGGGACTGCTCTTCCAGGGGAGGCAATCCGAAGGGCTCGTGTGCATCGGGCACGAGGCGATGTGGGCGTTCGGTGCGAGCACTGATGCGACGCCGTCCGGGCCGCGGGTACGCATCGATTCGCCGGCCGCGCGTGCTGGACTCGGATGGCTGCGCGAGATGGTCGAATCCGGCGATGCGCCGCGCGCAGTGCTCTCCGCGGGTGAAGAAGACTCGCGGCGCGCTTTCCAGGCGGGGCACGCGGTCTTCATGCGCAACTGGCCGTACGCGTGGAGCGTGCTGCAGAGCGCGGGTTCGCCGGTGCGCGATCGGGTGGTGGTGATGCCGTTGCCCACGCATGACGGAACGCCCGGCCACGGCGCACTCGGAGGGTGGCAGTTGGTGATGAACGCCCGCATCGATCCCTCTCGCCGTGAAGCCGCGGTCGCGTTGATTCGCGATCTCACCAGTCTCGATGCCGGCGTCGACCTGGCGCTGGGATACGGCCGTCTCCCGCCGCAGCGCGCGGCCTACCGCGACGAACGCTTGATCCGTGGCGCGCCATTTCTCGCGCAACTCGCGCCGCACATCGAACGCGCGCGCCCGCGTCCCGTGACGCCGTACTACAACCTCTTCGACGACACGTTGCAGAGCGAGTTCTCGGCGGTCGTGACGGGCGTGCGGACCCCCGAGGAAGCGCTCACGCGCGCGCAGCGCAGCGTCGATCGATGGGCGAGTTCGACATGACTCGTTCAGGGCTCGACGTCGCCGATCAGCGCGCCGCGACGAAACTCGTCGCACCCGCCATCACGCTGCTCGCCTTCGTGGCCGGCTATCCACTGATGGCGGCGACGTGGCTTTCGCTCCATCGCGAGATCATCGTGCTGCACGAGCGACGTTTCGTCGGCCTTGCGAACTACGCGTGGCTCGTCCGCGATCCGCGTTTTCGCAGCGCACTGGGCAACACGGCGTACTTCGCGGCCGCGTCGGTCACACTCGAATGCGCCCTCGGCCTCGCCTTTGCGCTCGTGCTGCAGCACGCCATCCGCGGGCGCGCGCTCCTTCGCGTGGCGGTGCTCCTGCCGTGGGCGATTCCCACCGTGGTCTCGGCACAGCTGTGGCGGTTCATGCTCGATCGAGTCGCGACGACGTTCGGTCTCGAGTCGAACATCCTCGGAACGCCCGGTCTCGCGATGCATGCCGCGATCGTCGTCGATGCGTGGAAGTCGACACCGTTCGTCGCGCTCCTTCTCCTCGCCGGATTGCAGACCATCCCGGAAGACCTCTATCGGGCCGCGCGCATCGACGGGGCGTCGGCGTTCCGTACGTTCCGTTCGATCACACTTCCGCTGCTCCGTCCGTCCCTCGTCGTCGCGGTCCTGTTTCGCCTGCTCGACGCGTTCCGCGTGTTCGACGTCATCTTCGTGCTCACCGGCGGCGGACCCGCGAACACCACCGAAACACTCTCGATCCACGCCTACAAAACCCTCATGCGCGCCGGTGACTTCGGCTACGGCGCGGCACTCTCGGTCGCCGCATTCGTGTGCGTGATGGCACTGAGCGCGGTCTACCTCGCAACCGTCGCACGCCACGAAGAGACCCTCGCGTGAAGCGCATCAGCACCGCTCTCGGCGCCGCCTTCATCGTGGTGTTCTGCCTTGCGCCGTTCGCCTGGCAGTTCGTCGTATCTCTCCGAGACGACATCGCGACCGGCCCGATGTCGATTCATTCCTTCGGCGCCGCGAACTACCGATCGGTGTTCCACGGTCACGCGTTCGTCCCAGCGCTGGTGAACAGCTTCATCGTCGCGGCCCTCACGACCGTCGGTACCCTCGTCGTCGGTGCGTGCGCGGCGTTCGCACTCGCGCGCCTTCGGTTTCGCGGCCGTCGGATCATGTTGATGGCCACGCTCGCGATCTCGATGTTCCCGCCGATCGCGACGGTGAGCCCGATGTACCTGCTGCTCCGTACGCTCGGACTCCGCGATCGCGCGCTCGCGCTCGTCGTGCCGTACACCACCTTCGCGCTGCCGCTCACGATCTGGCTTCTCACGTCGTTCTTCCGGCAGATCCCCGAGGAGATCTATCGCGCCGCGCGCGTCGACGGCTGCACCCCGGTGCAGGCATTGCGACGCGTGATCCTTCCGCTGGCGGGGCCGGCGCTGGCGAGCACCGCGATCCTCGTGTTCATCGCAGCGTGGAACGAGTTCCTCTACGCGCTCACGTTCCTCTCGTCGCCGTCGCAGCAGACGGTGCCGGTCGCGATCAGCTTGTTCTCGTCCGAACACAGCGATCCGCTCGGAGAGATCGCAGCGGCATCGATCATCGCGAGCCTTCCGCTCGTGGTGATGACCGTGATCTTCCAACGCCGCATCGTCGCCGGCATCACGGCCGGCGCGGTGAAGGGCTGAGCCATGGCATCGATCGACATCGAAAACGTTCGCAAAGAATTCGATCGCGATCACGTCGCCGTCCGCGACGTCTCGCTGCACATCGACGATGGCGAACTGCTCTGCCTCGTGGGTCCATCGGGATGCGGAAAGTCGACGCTGCTCAATCTCGTGGCCGGGCTCGACAGCGTCACCTCGGGGACGATCCGTATCGACGGCGTCGACGTCACCAATCGCGCCCCCGGCGAACGCGACATCGCAATGGTGTTCCAGAGCTACGCGCTCTATCCGCACATGACGGTTCGGCGGAACATGGCCTTCCCGCTCGAGGTGGCACGCATGCCGGCGCGCGAGAGGGACGCGCGCGTCAACGAAACGGCCGAGCGGCTCGGGCTCACGTCGATGCTCGATCGCAAACCGTCGCAACTCTCCGGCGGGCAGCGGCAGCGCGTCGCGCTCGGTCGTGCTCTCGTGCGCAAGCCGAAGGTATTCCTCCTCGACGAGCCGCTCTCCAATCTCGATGCGGCTCTGCGTTCACGCATGCGCGTCGAGTTGAAGAAGCTTCATCAGTCGCTCGGCGGGACCTTCGTATACGTCACCCACGATCAAGCCGAGGCGATGACGCTCGCGGACCGCGTGGTGGTCCTGTCGGCCGGAGCGATCCAGCAAGTCGGCTCTCCGCGCGAGGTGTACGACCGTCCCGCGAATCGATTCGTCGCCGAGTTCTTCGGGCATCCGTCGATGCAGATCGTTGCCCCGAGCGTGCTCGGACTCGCGACACCGAGTGACGCGGAGGTAGTCGTCGGGATGCGGCCCGAACAGCTTCGACTCGATGTGCCCGAGCCGAGTGTTCTCGGGCGGGTCGATCTCGTCGAGCCGATGGGCTCCGAGGCGTGGGTGACGATCGCGATCGGCGACGCGCGCATCGTCGCGAGGACCCCGCCCGACTTCGCGGGACGCATTGGCGACACAGTGTCGGTGTCGGTCCGCGGCGCGCTCACGTACTTCGATGCAACGTCGGGCGTTCGCGTCGGCGCAGCGTGAGTGTGCAGGCCGTCGCACGGTCTCAGCGCGGCGATTCGCACACGGTGCGCGGCAAGCCGCCCGCTTTGCGTGAATTCGGCCCTCGGGAAGCGGCATGTCGCCTGCACGGCGCGCGACGACGCCTGGAGGACACGCGCGAGCGTCGAAGCGTTTCATCGACGGGGGGGAACTCGATCGATGATTCTCAACGCGCGCGCGATTCCTCCGGGCGGGTGTTCAGGGCTCCGTCGGGAGGACCAGCACGACCTCGACGCGATCGTCGGGACGCGCGCCGCGATCGATGCGCGCGTACCCCGCGGCTTCGATGCGAGTCGCGGGCACACCGTTTCGCACGATCGCGGCGACCACGGACTGTGCCTGCGCGACTGCGGTTCGTTCAGCACGCGCGCGATCGGCACCGCCGACGAATGCCTCGATTCGTACACGCGCATCCGCGTGGGACTGGATCACGCGCGCCATCGTCTGCACGCGAGTGTTCGATGCCGGTGAGAGCGCGGTCCCGCGAACGAACAGCCCACGCATCACTGCAATGACACCTCGCTCGTCGCGATGCGGATCGAATCCACCGGCGCCACTCAACTCGGTCATCAACTGCGCGCCGACCGTCGGATGCTCTGCGGGCGGGTGTCCCTCGCGCGCCGTGCGCACCAGCTGTTCTGCCGCGGTGAACGCGCGACCAGCCGCGACGAGTGCCGCGGTCGGATCGTTTCCGTGCGTGGCCGTATCCGCCGCGCGCATGAGTTCTCGCACCGGTGCCTGCTGCGCCTCGGTCGCACCGAGAAGGATCGCCGCCGCGAGATCGAGCTCGGCTTGCCGCAACGTGTCCTGCGCGGATGCCATCCGGTCGGCGGTTGCGATCGAGGTCGGCGCCGACGATGCCGTCCGCGCGTGGGCAAGCGAACGCTCACCGGTCGTGCGCGCTTCGATCTCGCGTGTCAGCGCCGCGGTCTGCGCGTCCATGCGACCGATGTCGGCTTCCGCCTCGCGCGAACGACGTTCGGCGTCGGTCACACGCGTGCGTGCGTTCGCGATGCGCGCCTGGGTTGCGCCCCACGCAAGCGTCAATTGCGCATCGGCGACGCGATCACCGAAGGCCTGCTCGGACCCGCCCGCTGCGTTCCGAGCGGCCTCGAGCGAACGCGCATACTCGGCATACGCCTCGGGCGCTTCGCGTTGCACCTGATGCGCGACCGGTCCCGATGCCTCGCGATCGAGTGCTGTCATCGACGTTCGTTGCTGCACGGACCCGGCACACGCCGACGTCAACGCGAGCGCACTCACCATCCCCACGACTCGCAACGTTCGCTTCATCGCGACGCTCCTGTCGACGGCGCCGCACTCGGCGCGGGAGACGACGACGAGGTCTGCAATGCACCGCCTCGCTCGATCTCGAGTCGCCGCTCCGCTGCGCGTTCGAGGGCAGCGCGCGATTGCACCCTGCGCGCTTCGGCATCGAGTGCGGCCTGTTCACGCGCCATTGCTTGCGCCTCGGCCCGCTGCGCTTCGATGCGTCCGCGAACGACCCGCGCGAGCAGTTCGATTCGATGCGTCAGCGCAGTCACCCGATCGGGCGCCGCGTGTTGCTGTGCTTCGACGAGATCCGCCGCGATTGCTTCAGCGCGCGAGGTCAGATCCGCCACGTCGTGACGCTCGGCATCGGTCGCTTGCAGTTGCGTGAGCTGCTCGGTGATCGGGCGCAGCACCGCATCGAGTCGTTGATGCGGCGTCGGTCGCGTGGCGAACGCAGAACCCGTCGCGAGGCAGACCGCGAGCAGCGTGATGG
Organism: uncultured Myxococcales bacterium; assembly: GCA_966212315.1. Taxonomy (GTDB): domain Bacteria; phylum Myxococcota_A; class Polyangia; order Polyangiales; genus CBIHQZ01. Next base: position 9,489 of record CBIHQZ010000012.1, on the reverse strand, counting down.
AAACGAGGCGTGAGTGCTTTCGCATCGAAAAGTGCTTGCGGTTGTCGCGCTCGGAACCACACGCGTCAACCGGTGATTCCGTGGACAACGACCGCGCGCGCGAGTTCCCGCGCGACCGCGCGTACGGCTTGACCCCCCGCGAGGCCGCCCGTACGGTCGAGCACCCGTGATTCAGCGCGTCGCTTTGCACCAGAGCCGGTTCCGCACCCCCGGACTCGTGCCCGACGCGCGCGGAGTGGCGCTCGGCCCGGTAGGACTGGTGCTGCTGTCCTCGCCCGAACGTCTGGTCAGCTTCCTTCGCGCGACCGGCGAAGAAGGCGCGCTCGACGAGTTGCTCGACTCGCTTCGCATCGTGCAGGTGATCTCGCCGCTGCGAACGCGAGAGATGGTCGTCGAGGTGCAGGCGAACTCGTCGCATCGCATGGACCGCCTCGGTGCGATCGCGCGATTGCTGGGCGGGCTCGTGTTCACCGGCTCGGGCCGCCACTTCGTGAAGTATCGCGATGCGCAGGCGCCGTTCGGTTACGACATCGGCGAACTGCTCGCGGAACCCGGCGATCTCGCGCTCTATCATGATCGTTTCGCGCAGCCGTACAAGAAGGACCGCGTCATCGCGATCCGCGATCTGATCCTGCGACTCGCGCCCGTGCACGTGCCGCGCGGTCGCGCCGATGTGCCTCGGATGCTCTACGCGCTCGTGCCGCTCGGACTCGGCGAGAGCGTGGTCGGTTATCTCGCGCGCTGGGCGGTGAACGCACGCGTTGCGCACGTCGAATGGGCACGCGGCGGCACCAGCGACGTCGTCGATCGCGCATTGCTGCTGCAACTCACGCAGCCCGCGCCGCGCTTCGTACAGTTGCTCCGATCGATTCCCGGCGTGCGCTTGTTCGTCCCCGACGGCGAACGGGCTGCGGTCGAATTCGGTTTCCGCCATCCGATTCCGCTCAGCGCCTGCGCGCCGCTCTTCGGCTCCGACGAAATGGTGCTGTTTCGTGCAGCGGGCGACGGCGCGATCGTCCTCCCGCAGCGCCCTCCCTTCGTCGACGTGCAGACCGTGACCGCGTTCAGCACCGGCGACGATCAAGCCGCGACACAGGTTCGCGTTCGACCGGTCGAGACCACGTTCGCATTGCCGCTCACGCTCGTCGCATCGAGCGCACCGCCGCGCCGCGTGTCCGCCGCGATCGTGCCGCTCACCGAGCAGGCGACCCTCGGACGAATCCTTTCGATCATGCCGCCTGCCGCGCTCGCGCGACTCACCGCTGCGTTCTCGGAGAATTCGATCTATCTCTTCGGCCCCGAAGGCGTGTCGTCGATTCCACTCGGCACACTCTACGAAGACGCGGGCAGCGGCGTGTTCGTTCCGCTCGGTCGCGCGGTGTCTCCGCCGGTGCCGCCCGATGTGTTGCGACAACTCGCGCGCATCGAAGCGGGGATGCGGCTCTTCGTAACGGGTGGCCGCTATCCCATCGTCGCGGTGCCCGAGAACGCGTTCGTTCCCGCGACACGTTTGCTCGTCGCCGACGTGCCGGTGTTCGAAGACGCAGTGATCGCGCCGCCGCTCGACGCCGATCGGCCGCTCCCCGATCTGTGGCCCGCGCCGCCCGGTCTCTTCGCGGGCGTTCTCTCGCCCGGTGCGCGCGGAGCGTTACCGCAGCCGCGCGATGCGAGCCCCGCGCTCGACGCGAGCGGGACACCGGCCGCAGCCCTTCCTGCCGGCGCGCCGAACGCGACCACGCCCGAATCGAAGAGCGCCGATGGCGAGGGGGCGAGTGGCTAGCGCAACGCCTCTCAACAAGTTCCTCGCATCGTTCGTGCTGCCGATCGTCGCGGGAGGGCGCGTCGAAGTGCGCGGGCTCATCGGCCCGGGGATGCTCGCGCGGTTTCGCGGCGACCGCGAGATCGATGCCACCCTCGTCGCGGAGATCACGCGTCACGCGCAAGCGCATCTCGCGCGCGTCGGTCCGGTCCACTCGATCGATCTGCTCCCCGACGAAGTGATCGCGCTCGCGGTCGTCTGGCACAACCTTCTCTCGATGACTCATCCCGACGTGGTGAAGCGCACGCGACTGCGCCGCCGCGTTCGTGAATGGCTCCTCGGCATGCTCGATTGGATCGGCCCCCCGCGCACGGCCGGCGACGTCGCCGTGCGCTACGGCGTACTCGCGCGCTTGAGTGCGCTCGGTCGCGTCGACACCGACCTCGCGTTCTGGGCCGGCAGTGCGCGGTACATCGGCATCGCGCCGCCGAAGCGGATGGTGTTGTGGAAGGGAATTCGCCGCATCCGCGAGACGAAGAAGCGCGTGTCGCTGCTCGAACTGCTGAGCGAACTGCAGACCGATGACGAGCGCGCCGACCTGCTCCATCCGGCCCGCGTCGCGATCGGGCTCTCGCCACTCAACGACATCGACATGGTCGATCGCACCGCACCGTTTCCGTTCGCGTGGACACCCCTCACCGTGAACACCACCGGTGACGACGCGCTGCGTGGCGCATTCGTGCGACTGCTGCTCGCTCGCGGCGCTTCCAACGAATCGGTCGCAAAGCGTGTGCAAGCGGTCGAGTCCGCCACTGCCAGTCTCGCGCGCACCGATGCCCTGCCCCTCACCGGCGCGCAGGCTCTGCTCCGCTTTCATCTCGAGCTTCTCGCGACCGATGCACTCGCCACCGGTTCGCCGCCAAAACGCCACGCCCTCGCGTGGGACGCCGTCGCGCGTCTCGACCCGAGCCGCGCGGCACGCATCGTGGGCCTCGACGCCGACACGTTCGAGCGAGCGCTCGGACTCGATGTACAACCACGCGAGCCATTGAAAGACGCCCCCGCCGCGGCACTCCTCGCGCGCGCCGGGTTCCGGGAGGTCACCTCGTGAGTCAGCAGTTCGTGCAGCAGCTTCGCGGTCTCGCTCGTTCGCTCGAGTCGCAGTTCCTCGGCAAGCAAGAGACCGTGCGTCTCATGATCCTGAGCGTGCTGGCCAACGAGCACATCGCGCTCATCGGCCCGCCCGGCACCGCGAAGAGCGCCTTGGTTCGCACGTTCGCGCAGATGCTCGACTCGAAGTACTTCGAGTACCTGCTCACGCGCTTCACCGAGCCGAATGAACTCTTCGGCCCGGTCGACATGCCGGCCTTCCGCCAGGGCGTCTATCGCCGGCGCACCGAAGGAATGATGCCCGAGGCGGAGATCGTCTTCCTCGACGAGATCTTCAAGAGCAACAGCGCGATTCTCAATGCGCTGCTCACGCTGCTCAACGAACGCAAGTTCAACAACGGCGGCACTGTCATCGATGTTCCGATGATCTCGGTCTTCGGCGCTTCCAACGAAGTCCCGCAGGACGAATCCCTGGGCGCGATCTTCGACCGCTTTCTTCTGCGCGTGCGCAGCGAGCATCTCGACGCGTATCACTTCAACGACCTCGTCGCGCGCGGCATCGCGCTCGAAGTGCAGAAGTTCGCGGCGCGCGCGCAACCGGGTCCGTTCGTCACCGCCAACGATCTGCGCGCGGTGCGACCCGAGATCGCTGCGCGCATGCGACTCAGCGACGAACTGATGGCGAGCTACAAGAGCCTCGTGCTCTCGATCCGCGCGGAAGGCGTGTCGCTCTCGGACCGTCGCGTCGTGAAGCTCGTGAAGCTCATGGCCGCGAGCGCGTACTTCGACGGACGCTCTCAAGCCGACGCCTCCGACCTCTTCATTCTCAAGCACGTGTGGAACACCGTGGAGCAGGCGGAGATCCTCGAAGGCATCGTGGCCCCCGTGCTCGAGGCGCACTTCAAGGCGCATCCCGAAGCGCGGCGCGCCGGCGGGATGGAAGTCGGACTCGATGCGCTCCTCGCCGAGGTGCAACGCATCAAGGGCGCGCTCACGTCGGGTGCGCCGATCAGCGACCTCCAGCTCTTCGCGCACATGCGCGCGATCGGCGAGATCAAGGCCGCGCTGCAGGCAATGGCGACCGACCCGGCGCGTCGTGCGCTCGCCGATGTCGACCAACTCCTCGAGCACATGTTCCGCAGCGGCCGCTCGGTCGGTTGATCGCGCAGGTGTGTGAGCGATGAACCCGGCGGAGAAACGCGCGTACGGAGGGTTGCTGCTTTCGTGCGCCGGCGCGAGCGAGATGGTCCTCGGCGTCCGCCCGGTCAACTGGTTCAACTCCATCGTCCGACTCGGCGTGTCGGTTCCGATGTTCATCGTGCACGACATCGGATCGGCGCTCCTCGGCGCGACGCCGAAGCTCGCCCCGCGGCTCGATCTGTTGCTCAACGCGCCCGGCATCACGGATGCGATCCGCAACACGCTCACCGGGCCCTACCAGCAACTGCTCCTCGATCTCGCCGCCACCGATGCTGCGACGCAGATCCGCAAAGCCGCTGTCGACGACGCAATGATCACCACGCTCCTCGCGCGCATCCTTTCGCCGATCAGCGATCGATGGCGAGGCACGCGCCAGTTCGAGCCCATCACCATCAACGCCGAGGAGATGACCCACGCGATGGCGCATCTTCCCGCGGCGTGGGCGGGCATCGATCGTCGCATCGAGACCGACTACGTGACGCACATCGCCGAGATGCGCGTGCACTTGCTCCTCGCGATCGAGCAGATCGATCTCGACACGCTCGAACTGCTGCGCCTCTTCGGCCGTGACGCCGGGATGCTCCCCGAGACCGAACTGGTCGATCTGCTCTCGGTGTTCTCGTCGCCCGACGCCAACGACGTCGTGAACTTCTCGCTCGACATCCTTCCGAGCGTCCTCGAAACGCGGCGCGGCGGCGGCCAGCAGATCTTCTCGGTCGACGGCTATTCGGGCGTCGTCTCGAACGGATCGCTCGACTCGCTCGTGCTCACCGAGATGGCGTACGACGACGAACTCTTCGAGCAGCGGTTTCTCGACAACGAGATGCTCTACTACGCGCACGAAGCGCAGGTCCGCCCTCCGCCTCGCAGTTATCAGATCCTCGTCGACGCATCGGCCTCGATGCGCGGTGCCCGCACCGTGTTCGCGCGGGGGCTCGCGATCGCGCTCGCCAAGCGCATGTCCCTTCTCGGCTTCGATGCGAGCGTGCGCTTCTTCGACTCGCGATTGTACGAACCACTTCGGCTCCGCCGTCCCGGTCGCAGTCAAGCGAACGCGCCGCTCCACATCTCGGGGATCCTCACGTTCCGCGGCGAGCATGGCCGCAATTACGCGCGTGTGTTCTCGCAGTTCGCGTCGGAACTCGATCGACTGCGTGACCGCACCAGCATCACCGCCTACGTGATCACCCACGCGGAGTGTCACGTGCCGGTCGAACTCGTGCGCCGCATCCGCGAGAACGCCGACTTGTACGGGGTGTTCATGCTTCCGTCGCGCGGCGCGCTCGATCTCGATTACCTCTCGGTGCTCACGCAACACGAAGTCGTCACCGATGCGGCGCTGCGCGATCGCTCCGAACGTGCGAGCCGCGCGATCTCCATCGTCGAAGCGGCGAGCGAAGGCGTCCGTCGTGACTCGCTCGTGCCCCGCGCCCCCGGCGAGGAGGACTGACGCGTCATGATCACCGACGAGGTCATCGCGCGCGCGAAAGCATTCCTTCGATCGGGCCAGGCGCACGACGCCGCCCAGATGTTGCTGACGGTCGCGGCGCAGCCCGGGCTCGTCGAGCGCGAGTACGACGACGCGATGAATCTTCTCGCGACGGCGCTCACCTCGGCGCAGCAGACACGCGCGGCGGCGACCGTGTATCTCTATCTTCGTCGGCCGATCGAGATGCGGCGGCTGGCCGAAGGACATCCGATCGATACCGCCCGCGCAGAGCTGCTTGCCGAGCGTCCCGGCGAAGCGGCGAAGTTCTATCGCACCGCCCGCTGGCCCGCGCACGCAGCCATCGCGTGTGAGCGCGCGCGCGACTACCCCACCGCGCGTGCATTGTGGGAAGAAGTCTCGGCGGATCCGCGCCTGCGCGAGAACCCGTACGTGGCGGCACTCGTGTCGTTCAATCTCGGTCGCGTGCTCAACAAGCTCGGCGACGAGCCGGGCGCGCATCGATGTCGTGTGAAGGCGATGCGATTGCTCGAGGAAGCGGCCGACGTGCTCGAAGCGCGCGGTCTGCGTGATCGTGCGTTCGACTGTTTCCAGATCCTGCTCACGCTCGGGATCGAGACCGGGAGCTTCGAGAATCTCGCCGAGGGTTATCTCAACTGCATTCGCATCCTTCGCGAGGACCACCTCAAGTACTACGCGCTGCAGTACTACGAAGACTTCATCGGCAAGGCCGAAGCCGCGGGTGAGCATCACGCGGTCGCCACGATTCTTCACGAGGTCTGCGAGTACGCACGCAACCTCGGTCTGCCGTTCCACCCCGCACTCCGTCTGCGCGAGGCGCAAGCGTGGCAGCGTGCGGCCGATGGAATCCTCGCCGGCGGTGGCGCGGCCGAACTCGCGGAGAACGCCCTTCTCGCGGCGGTGAACGCGTACACGTCACTCGGGTTCCACGCGCGCGCGGTGCAGACGTTTCGCGCGATCGCAGGGCTGCCGCTCGAGGACAAACGCGTCGCGCGATACAAAGGTCTCGCCGCGAAGTACGCCGACGCGAAAGACGAATCCGTGCAGACGCCGGCGCTGCCCGACTACCTGAAGCAGCCGGTGCAGTACCCGGACATCTGGAACGTCGATGTCATCGAGTGGGAAGAACAGGGCGACGCGATCGAAGCGTGCGGCGAGATCCTGCTCGACCCGACGATTCCGAACTACGTGCGCCGTCGCGCGCTCACCGCGCGTCTCACGCCCTTGATGGCCGTGAATCCCGCGCATCCCGACACGTTCGCGCAGCTCGCCGAACGCCTCGGTGAAGTGCAGGTCTACGCCGTGCTCTCGCCGCTCGAGATGCTCTTCGATCGTGGCCGCACCAACGTGCGCGCCGCGGTACTCAAAGCGGCGAAGCATCTGTACTTCAAACGCACCTTCGTCGTGATCAACCGCGGCGTGCAAGACACCGAGCCGGCCGTTCGGCGGATGGCACAGGAAGCGATCACCGCGCTTCACTTCCCGCACGCGTTCGATCCGCTCTCGCGTCTTCACCGCGAATCTGCCGATCCCGAGATCCGCCGGGCCGCGTTGCAATCGGTCGGTCGCATCCAGTCGCTCGAGGCCATCGAGTACCTCATCGGCGTGGTCGCACACGGTTCACAGGACGAACGACTCGTCGCCCGCGACCTATTGCTCCGCAGCGATTTCTCCGACACGAGCCGCGCCCTCGCGACCGCGATCGAGCACGAGACCGGCGATGTGCAACGACTGCTGCAACAGATCCGTTATCAACGCGGCGAGCGCTGAGACAGCAGGGAAGACCGCTGAAGTCGGCTCGTATTACAGTCGACGCGCCGACTCCGTTGCACACGACGACGGACGTTGCCCGAGGGGGGAGGTTGAACGTGTCTGCGAAACGTCTTCGTCCGAGCGAGTTGTTGCACTGCGCGGCCGTGACTCTTTCGTTGTGCGCCGCGTCGCACGAGGCGCTCGCCGATCGCATGCCCAGTGCGGCGCCGCCGGCCGCCGCCACACCCGCGCCACAAGCAACGGCGCCCGCTTCGCCCACGACCGCACCGCCGGCGTACGCGACGCCCCCGCAACAGCCCGTGTACGTGGTGCCGCAACAGCCGATCGCGGGACAGCCGGTCTACGCACCGCCTCCCTATGGTCAGCCGGTCTACGACCCCGCGCAGCCGCAACCCGTGTACGCGCAGCCGGGCTATCCACCGGCGTATCCGCAACCCGTGTACGCGCCGTCGCCGTATGCGCAACCGGTCGTCGTCCCCACGCCGATCACGTACGCACCGAACTCCGTTCGCGTCGTCGGTCGCGTCAGTCGCTCGGGAGCCGATGTGCGCGCGATCGTGTCGGGCGCCGTGCTCTTCGGACTCGCGTACATCCCGAGCTTCGCGGTCGCCGCATACTGCATCGACGGCACGCATTGCGGTCCGGGACTCGGATGGCTCTACGTCCCCGGCTTCGGGCCGTTCGTCCCGCCGTTCTATCGCGGTCACTCCGAACTCGGCATCACGGCGCTCGTCATCGACGGTCTCGCGCAGAGCCTCGGCATCACCGCGGTCCTCATCGGTGCCCTCGCTCCGGACGCGCTCGGACGCAACAGCGCGCGTCGCGGCACGCGCAACACCGCCCTCGCCGATTGGACGCTCGTACCCACCGCGGCCAGCGCGAACGCAGGGCTGACCGTGGCAGGATCGTTCTGGTGAGCGATCGACCACGCGCGCCGTTCGAGCAGATTCCCTTCGATCGAGTCCCCGCAAAGCCGCGCGTCCCGCATTCGTACTTCGCGAGCGCCGTTCGTACCGTCACCGTGACCACGGCGCACTTCGGTCCCGTTCGCACCCACGTGCGAATCGCGGGCGAGGGACCGCCGCTGCTGCTCGTGCACGGTTTCATGACGACGAGTTACTCGTGGCGCTACGTGCTCGATCGGCTCGGTCGTCGCTTCACGCTGTACGTCCCCGACCTGGTGGGATGTGGCGACAGCGAAAAGCCCGACGTGAGTTATCCACCCGATGCAGTCGCCGACTTCATCGCGGCGTGCGTCGACGCGCTCGGGATTCGCGGCTGCGCGGCGATCGGCAATTCGCTCGGCGGGTATCTGTGCATGCGCACCGCGATGACTCATCCGGCAACGTTCTCGCGGCTCGTGAATCTGCACTCGCCCGGCCTTCCGACCTCGCGCATGCGGGCGTTGCGCGTCGTGCTCGACCTCGTCCCGGGCTGGCGGCACGCGCTCGAATGGATGGTGCAGCGCGATCCCGAACGATGGGTGCATCGCAACGTGCACTACTTCGACGAGTCGCTGAAATCGCGCGAAGAACACCGTGCATACGCGGCGCCCCTCGCGACGGCCGAAGGTCTCGCCGGCTTCGTGCACTACCTCGACGAAACACTCGATGTACGCGCCATGCAGTCGTTCGAAGATTCACTGCGTGCTCTCGACGCGTTTCCGATTCCGCTCATGCTGCTCTACGCGCGCCGCGATCCGACGGTCCCGCCGATCGTCGGTGAACGGCTCCGCGTGCTTCTTCCTGGCGCACGATTCGAATGGCTCGACGACGCGTCGCACTTCGCACACGTCGACGCCGCCGCGCGGTTCGTCGACGCGGTGATGCCTTTTCTCACCAGTTCCGCGCGCTGAACACTTGCGATCGGCGGCTCGAAGGACTCATGTCCTCCGTTCGCATAGGATGCGTTCGTGCGAGGGCCATCTGAATCGCGAACGGCACATCGGTCGATCGGGGCGCTCATCCTCGCCGCGGTCGCACTGATGGCCAGCGCGTGCGCGTCACCGGCAACGTTCGTGATGGTGCTCGTCGACACCGATGCCCCCGAGCGCGTGACCTCGATGCGGGCCACCGTGTCGCGCGGCGCTTCGACGTCGATGCACCCCGAGCGACGTGGCTGGCAGAACAACGACGCTGTCCGAGACCTCACGTTTCCAGCCTCGTTCAGCATCGTTCCG
>CBIHQZ010000011.1:0-20086 GCA_966212315.1 uncultured Myxococcales bacterium | reverse complement strand
GCCAGGCGATCGCCGTGATCGCGGTAGCTGTCGACGATGCTGCGATCGATGCCGTCGACGACGTGACCGATGCGTTCGATGCGACGGTCGATATGGGCGTCGATGCGACGGTCGACACGGGCGTGGATGTGCGACCCGACGTTCCGCAGGACGCTCGGACGTTGCAGTGCCCCGAAGATGCTGGCTCGCGCATCACGTATTGCTCTTTCGGCGCAATGTGCGGTGGCCCTCCGGGTGGCCAGCAGGGATGCTGCCTCGTGATGCCGCAATTCACGGCGTGCAACGAGGTTACCTGCCCGGGGAACTACCACTGCATGATCGATCCGATGAACCATCCCGCGTGCTGCGGGATGCCCGAGTAGCGCGCTCGCGTTACTCGTAGTTCGTCGCGCCGTGCATCTCGTGGCCCGATGCGCTTGCGGCCGGTTGCGCAGTCGGCGCGGTCACGTTCACGTCGGGTGTGACCGTCGCGTTCGCAGTACCGGCCGCTGCCGGCACGTTGGTCGTGTCGCGCGCACCATGTCGATGGGCGCCTGACGTGCCGCGCGGCGCTACGGGTGCAGGGACGACCAGCTGTGCGAGGGGCGGATTCGTAGCGGTCGTCGTCGGTTCGGGCGCAACGACGCTCACTGTCGGCGGCGTCCGACTCGGCGCGACTTGCACATGCACCGCTGGCTCGACCGGCGTGCGTGATGCGGAAGCGGCGGTGGGAGCGACCGCGGCGCGCACCGGCATCGCGGGCTTCGTCGCGAACATCGGCGGTCCGAACCGCGCGAACCCCGCGATCGCGACGATTGCGCCGACTGCCACCGCACCGACCCACCATCCGCGCGTCGAGCGGCCCCCCGACTCGTTCGCACTGCGTTCCGTCGCAGGCACGACGCCCTCGGCCGATGCGCGCACCTCCGCGGCATCATTCGCAGTGCGCAACGCACGCGCGGGCGACACGATCTTCAAGGGCGTAGCGGGTCGAGTGGCTTGCTCGTCGGGCTCGTTCGCGTCCTCGGCGTTGCGCATCGGACGCGGCGGTCCCACGGTCTCTCGCGCAGAAGGATCATCGGGACGCGCGGGGCTCGTCTCGCCGCCCGCGGTCATCGCCATCAACTCGCCGCCGCTGCGCGCGGCACGCAGATCGGCGCCCAGTTCCTTGGCACTCGCGTAACGCAACGCCGGATCGCGAACGAGACAGCGATGCACGACCGTCGCCAGCGCTTGCGCGATGTGCGGCGCGAACTCACGCAGCGGCACCGGATCCTCGGTGCAGATGACGACGAAGAGATCACCGACCGTCTGGCTCTCGAACGGGCGTCGCCCCGCGAGCAATTCGTAGAGCATCACGCCGAGCGCCCATACATCCGAGCGCGCATCGACGGTGCGCGTGTGACGAATCTGTTCGGGCGGCATGTATGCGGGCGAGCCGAACCACGATCCGGTCGTCGTGACGTCGACTTCGCCATGCGCGGAGTGAATCTTCGAGAGTCCGAAGTCGAGCACCTTCGGGACGAGCGCGGTACCCGACGTGACGAGAAAGACGTTGCCCGGCTTGAGATCGCGATGGACCACGCCGCGTTCGTGCGCGGCGCCGACTGCGTCGCACACCGCGATCATCAGGTCGAACACTTCAGGCGGAAGAAGACGCCCTCCGCGTGCATCGAGATGATCGTCGAGGCTCAGTCCGTCCAGCAGTTCCTGGACGATGAACGGCGTGCCCGATTCGTCGGTGCCGATGTCCAGTACGTCGACGACGTTCGAGTGCCGCACCATGTTCGCCGCACGCGCTTCACGCATGAATCGCGCGAGCGTCGTCGGGTCTGCGACCCATTCGGCGCGCAGCAGTTTGATTGCGACATCGCGTCCGATCAGCTCGTTGCGTGCGCGGTACACCTCGCCCTGACCGCCCGCCCCGAGTCGCTTTCCGAGGCGGTACTTCTGCGCCAGCAGTTCGCCTTCGCGCGACGGAGACTCGGAAGGCACAGGCATCGGGGTCCGAGTATTCCGGCGCGCGTCGCGTGGTCAAGCGTCGCGGTCCGCGGTCGAGCCGGAAAGAAGTCGAAATCCATCGACGAGCTCGCTGCGCGGATGCTTTGACGCGAACGTCACCCGACGCTAGCTTCCGCGCGCCTTTCTCCCTATGAACCCCGTGGAAAGGGACTTGCCAGTGGCATTCGAACGAAAGCCCGAGTGGTTGAAGGTCCGCGCCCCCGGCGGCGAGCGGTACGGGTTCATCAAAGAGACTCTTCGCAAGTACGACCTGCACACGGTCTGCGAAGAAGCGCGATGCCCGAACGTGGGCGAGTGCTGGTCGGCCGGTACCGCCACGATCATGATCCTCGGCGACACGTGCACGCGCGGTTGTCGCTTCTGCGCGGTGACCACCGGCAATCCGCGCGGCGCGTACGATCCGCGCGAGCCCGAACACGTCGGACGCACCATCGGCGCAATGCAACTCGACTACGTCGTGCTCACGATGGTCGATCGCGACGACATGCTCGACGGCGGTGCGAAGCATGTGTCGGATACCGTTCGTTCGATCAAGCGGCACCGTCCCGAAATTCTCGTCGAAACGCTGGTCGGCGACTTCAACGGCAAGCTGCGTGATGTCGCGACCGTCGCGGTCGACGGACGACCCGATGTGTTCGCGCACAACGTCGAGACCGTCGCGCGATTGCAGCGCACCGTGCGCGATGCGCGGTGCAGCCTCGAAACATCGCTCGCCGTGCTCGCGAAGGCGAAGCAGGCGCGCCCCGAGGTCTATACGAAGAGCAGCATCATGGTCGGACTCGGCGAGACGATCGACGAAGTCCAAGAGACCATGAAGGTGCTGCGCGACCACGATGTCGACGTGCTCACCATCGGGCAGTACCTCCGGCCCACGCCCAAGCATCACGACGTGATCCGCTTCGTTCATCCCGACGAATTTGCCGCGCTGCGCGATGCCGGCATGGCGATGGGGTTCAAGTACGTCGCGAGCGGGCCGCTGGTTCGATCGAGCTATCGTGCGGCCGAAGCGTTTCTGCGCGGCCTGGCGCGGCGCGAAGACCTCGACGTCGCACGGGCGAAGGCCGATGCGCAGATCGAGTCCGGCCATGACGCGAAGCCCCATCGTTCGCTTCCCGTGATCGCCTAGCGAGTTCGACGAGAAAGCTACTCGCGGTTCGGGTACAAGCGTCGCCGACACCCAGCAGGAGATCGACGATGGAGTTCGCACTCGACGAAGTGGTGACGGTGCTCGGCGCCGACGGCGTAGCGGATCCGCGCACCGATCCGCGCATGCCCGACGATCTCGCGGTGAAGCTCTTTCAGCACATGGTGCTCACCCGCGTGCTCGACGAACGGCTCGTCACGCTGCAGCGGCAGGGACGCATCGGATTCCACATCGGTTCGATGGGCGAAGAAGCCGCGATCCTCGGAAGCACCGCGGCGCTGCGCGAGCACGACTGGCTCTTTCCCTGCTACCGCGAGTTCGGCGCGCTCCTGTGGCGCGGCATGCCGCTGCAGACGTATCTCGACAACATGTACGGCAATGCCAACGACCCGGTGAAAGGGCGGCAGATGCCCGATCACTACTCGGGCAAGCCGTATCGCTTCGGGTCGGTCTCGAGTCCGATCGGCACGCAGATCACGCAGGCGGTCGGGTTCGCATGGGCCGCCAAGATGCGTCGCGATGATCTCGTCACGCTCGTGTACTTCGGCGAAGGCGCGACCAGCTCGAACGAGTTTCACAACGGCGCGAACTTCGCGGGCGTCTACAAGACTCCGACGGTGCTGTTCTGCCGCAACAACGGCTGGGCGATCAGCGTGCCAGCCGAGAAGCAGAGCGCGAGCAAGACGTTCGCGCAGAAAGCATTCGCGTACGGATTGCGCGCGGTGCGCGTCGACGGCAACGACGTGCTCGCGGTGTGGAAGGTCACGCGCGATGCGATCGAAGCGGCGCGTGCGGGCGAGCCCACGATGATCGAAGCGATCTGCCATCGCCTCTCGGGGCACAGCACCTCGGATGATCCGAAGGCGTATCGACGCGAGGCGGACATGGCGGCGGAGCGCGAGCGCGATCCCATCCCGCGGTTTCGCGCGTATCTCGAGCGCAAGAAGCTCTGGGACGACACGCGCGAGAAGCAGTGGCTCGGCGAGATCGACGCGCAGATCAAGCAGGCCGTCGAAGGCGCGGAGAGGGCCGGCGCGCCGCCGCTCGAGACCGTGTTCGAAGAGGTGTTCGCCGAGATGCCGCGGTATCTGCGCGAGCAACTCGAGCAGGCGCGCAAGGCACCGCGCGCGCCGGGGCATGGCGGGCACTGAGACCAGCCCCGCACATCACGACTTTCACGACGAGTAGCGACGAGACGACACGAGGCGAGGACGCAGATGGCTCAGATGAACATGGTGCAGGCGATCAACGACGCGCTCCGAACGGAGATGCGCCGTGACTCGCGCGTGGTCCTTCTCGGCGAAGACGTCGGCAAGGTCGGCGGCGTGTTCCGCGTGACGCAGGGGCTGTTCGACGAGTTCGGTGAGAACCGAGTGATCGACACGCCACTCAGCGAAGGCGGGATCATCGGCACCGCGATCGGCATGGCGCTCTACGGCATGGTGCCGGTGCCCGAGATCCAGTTCGCCGACTTCATCTTCCCGGCGTTCGATCAGATCGTTTCCGAGGTGGCGAAGTTTCGCTACCGATCGGGCGGCGAGTACTCGTCGAAGATGGTGATTCGCACGCCGGTCGGCGGCGGGATTCGCGGCGGGCACTATCACTCGCAGTCGCCCGAAGCGCTCTTCATCCACACCGCGGGACTGAAGGTCGTGTGTCCGTCGAATCCGTACGACGCAAAGGGCTTGTTGCTCGCGTCGATCCGCGACCCGGATCCCATTCTCTTCTTCGAGCCGAAGCGCGTGTATCGCGCGGCGCGCGCGGATGTGCCCGAGGGGGACTACACGGTGCCGATCGGCGTCGCGAAGGTCGTGCGTCCGGGAACGCACGTCACGATCGTCGCGTGGGGCGCGATGCTCTACGAGGCGATCGAAGCCGCGAACCAGGCGGCGTCGCAAGGCATCGATTGCGAAGTGATCGATCTGCGCACGCTGTGGCCCGTCGACATCGACACGATCGTCGAGAGCGTGAAGAAGACCGGGCGCGTGGTGATCGTGCACGAGGCCCCGAAGACGTGCGGATTCGGCGGCGAACTCATCGCGATGATCAACGAACGCGCGTTCATGTCGCTCGAAGCCCCGCCGGTGCGGGTCACGGGCTGGGACACGCCGTTTCCGTACTCGCTCGAAATGGATTACCTACCGCTCGCTGGTCGCATCCTCCCCGCGATCGTCGACACCGCTAAGTTCTGATCGAAGAAGACCGAGGAACAATCGATGGCGCGTTACGAATTCAAGCTTCCGGACATCGGCGAAGGCGTTACCGAGGGCGAGATCGTCGAGTGGCACGTGAAGGCCGGCGACGCGGTGGCCGAGGATCAGCCGATCGTCGAAGTGATGACCGACAAGGCGACCGTGACCATCGCGTCGCCGAAGAAGGGCAAGATCGTCGAGACGGTCGGCGCCAAGGGCGCGGTGGTGAAAGTCCACGCCACGCTGGTGGTATACGAGCTGGGCGAGGGCGGCGGCGCGAGTGCCGCGGCCGAAGCGCCGAAGAAGAGCGAAGGCCCTGCGGCGACGGCGGTCGGTGACATCAAGGAATCGCTCCCCGGCATGGGCGGATTCGTGGCGACGAGTGGCGCGCAGTCGAATGCGTCGAACGACAACGTTCGGTCGCTCGAAGCGTTTCGCGAGAGTCACGGGCACGACGAGTACCAGGCGCCGAACGGCAAGGCGCTCGCGACGCCGGCCACGCGAAAGCTTGCGCGCGATCTCGGCGTGGATCTCACCCGTGTTCGTCCGTCGGGCGACGGTGGGCGTGTGACGAAGGAAGACGTGCGCGGATTCGTCGCGAATCAGCAGAGCGGCGCGACGTCCCGTCAGGCTGCGCCGGCGAGCACGAGTGCGGCGGCTTCCCATGCAGCGGTACCCGCGACGCGCGCACCGATCTCGATCGCAACGCCCCCCGGCGCCAAGGAAGCACTCGAAGAGCGAACGCCGTTCCGTGGTCTGCGCCGCAAGATCTCCGAGAAGATGCACCTCTCGAAGAACACGGCCGCGCACTTCACGTTCGTCGAAGAGGTCGATTGCACTTCGCTGAAGGCGTTGCGCGAGCGGCTCAAGCCGAAGGCCGAGACGATGGGCGTGAAGCTTTCCTACCTGCCGTTCATCGTGAAGGCGACCGTCGCGGCGCTGAAGAAGCACCCGACGCTGAACAGCGCGCTCGACGAGTCGACCGAAGAACTCGTGGTGCGCAAGTACATCAACATCGGCATCGCCACCGCGACCGAAGCGGGGCTGGTGGTGCCGGTGGTGAAGAACGCCGACAAGCGTTCGATCGTCGACATCGCACGTGAGATCGATCGCGTGGCGAGCAACGCACGCAACGGCAAGAGTCAGATCGAAGACCTGCAAGGGAGCACGTTCACCATCACGTCGCTCGGCCAGCAGGGCGGGCTGTTCGCAACGCCGATCATCAACTTCCCCGAGGTTGCGATCCTCGGCGTGCACCAGATGAAAGAGAAGCCGGTCGTGCGCGACGGGCAGATCGTCATCGGCAACGTGATGCTGCTGAGTCTGTCGTTCGATCACCGCATCATCGACGGTCACATCGGCGCAGCGTTCGCGTACGAGATCATCGGGTACCTGCAGGATCCCGATCGGCTGATGCTCGAGGCATAGAAGCTCCCGATTCGTTCGATCCGGGAGAGCGCGAAACACCGTTCGCTCCGCGCGTGGTTTGCACAAACGCGCACAACGTTCATCGAAGACGAGCGTCCAACGCACATGAAGATCGTTCTCACCGGGGCCACCGGGTTCATCGGCCGCGAGGTGGTGAAGTCGCTTCGCGCGCGTGGCGACGAGGTCGTGTGCCTCGTGCGGGATGTCGCGCGGGCGAAGTCGTCGGTGGACCACGGCGCGCGCTTCGTCGCGTGGGACAGCACGCAAGCGGACGGCGAGTGGGCGCTCGAGATCGACGGCGCCGACGCAGTGGTGCACCTCGCGGGTGAGCCTGTGCTCGCGTCGCGATGGAACGACGACGTGAAGCGCAAGATCGTCGCGAGCCGCGAGGACGGCACGCGGCATCTCATCGATGCAGTGGGTCGCGCAGCGCAGCGCCCGCGGGTGTTCGTCTGCTCGAGCGGCGTGGACTACTACGGCGAGACCGGCACGCATCCGACCGACGAAAACGGCGCGACGGGGTCGGGTTTTCTCAGCCACGTGTGCGACGTGTGGGAACGCGAGGCCAAGCGCGCGGCCGAGTTCGGCGTGCGCGAAGTGCGGCTTCGTACCGGCATCGTGGTGGGCGAACACGGCGGCGCGGTCGGGAAGATGATCACGCCGTTCAAGTTCTTCGTCGGCGGGCCCGTCGGCGGCGGCGCGCAATTCGTGTCGTGGATCGATCTGCGCGACATGGTGCGCGTGATCCTCGCGTGCATCGACGACGAGCGATTGAGCGGCGCGGTCAATGCCGTCACGCCGGATCCGATCACGATGCGTGAATTCTCGCGCGCGCTCGGCGATGCGATGAATCGCCCGTCGTGGGCGCCGGTGCCAGGATTCGCGCTGCGCATCGCGGTCGGCGAAGCGGCCGAAGTGCTGGTGGCGGGGAAACGAATCGTGCCGGCCGCGCTCGAGCGCATCGGGTTTCAATGGATCGAGCGCGACGTGCGGAGCGCGATGGCGCGCGCGGTGGGAAAACAGGCCGCGGCGTAACGGTGCGCCTCGGCCGCGGCGGCTACACGCCCCGCGGCATCACGCCGAGGTCGTAGTCCGGCCACGGCTCGTAGGTATCCTCGCGCTTCGCAGAATCGTACTCGGCGCCATGTTCGTGCGAATGCCGCGCATGCTCGCGCGCGTTGTGCGCACGCTCGAGATCTTCGTGCGAGCGCTGCGACCAGAACCGCTGGGTCGCCTCGCTGCCGGGTGTGCTGTATCGACGCGGCCGAATGCTGTTTCGCATGAAGACCTCCGAGGCCTCGAGCGTTGCAGCGTTCGCGCCATTGCGACTACGGACGCGCCGGCTCGCGGTCGAGATCGCGCGCGAGCAGGAGAGCGAACGTAGCGCCGCCGCCCGGCGTCGACTCGACCGTGACCGCCCCCGCGTGGACATCGGCGCATCGCTGGACGACGGAGAGTCCGAGTCCCGACCCCGTCGATCGTGTCGAGAAGAACGGCGTGAAGATCTTGTCCTTCACGTCGTCGGGCACGCCTTCGCCGTCGTCCGCGACACGAATCGCGACCGAGGGCCTTCCGGCGCTGTCCGTGCACGATCCGATCGATACCATCACCGGCCCGCGGCGGCCCGGCGATGAAAGCGCGTTCGACACCAGGTTCACCACCGCCTGATGAACCAACTGCGCATCGCACCAGAGATGCGGCATGCCCCCGGCGGCGACGAGCGCCGTCTCGGCGGGGTTCACATCCGCGGCACGACACGCTGCATCGATCGCTCCTGCCACCAGTGCGTCGACCGAGGCATGCGCGAACGCCGGTTCGCGCGGACGAGCGAACTCGAGCAGCGCCGAAACGATGTCGCGCATGCGGCCGGCTTCTTCCTGAACGATCGCGATCAACTGTGCATGCTCCTGCGACGACGAATCGGTCTTCGGCAGCATCGCGGCTGCGTTGAAGACCACGGCGAGCGGGTTGCGCACCTCGTGAGCGACGACGGCGGCGAGTTCGCCGAGCGCGGACAGTCGTTCGCGTTTGATCAGTTCATCGTGCGCGATTGCGAGTTCGCTCGATTGGGTCTCGAGAATGCGCGCCGACTCCACGAAGCGCGCGACGAGCGACGCGCCGACGGAGACCACCAGCACGAACATCGAGAGATCCAGAAGGTACGGTCCGCGCGACATACCCGACATGGCGAGCGCGTCGTGCAGTGCACCGACGATCAGCCCGAGGAGAGCAATGGCGTGCGACCGTGCCCCGGCGATGCCGTTTCGCCAGCGTCCGAGATAGCGCGCGAACAGAACCGTGAGCCCGAACGCGAAGTACCCGGCCGTTACGACGCCGAACGCGGTCGGCTCCGCATCGCGATAGTGAATACGCAGCCAGCGTACGTCGCGAGAGACGAGATGGTCGGTGAGTACGACGCCCGGAACCGACGCGAGCAGCGAGCACACGAGCGCGATCGCGATGATGATTCGATCGGACCGATAGAGCGCGCGTCGATCCTGCGCCGCGGAGTAGAAGTACCACGCGATGCCGTGAAGGCCGCCGAAGGTCAACGCCAGCCGGGAGCCGGTGACGACCGTCGCATCGGATACGTGGATCGTCACGACGATGTTCGCGAGATTGAACAGCCCGGCGAACGCTGCGCACACGGCGAACCATCGCAACTCACGCCAGCCCGGCGCGGTCGACAGCCCGAGCGCGAGCAACGCCATGAGCAACCCCACGGTTGCGGACGTCATCGAAACGGCCCCCGCGAACGTCACCATCGAAGCGTCGGCGACGTCTGCCCCGGACGCAACCGGCGAACGTGAGATCGGGTCGTGTGCTGCCGCGCCATGCGTCACACGATGGCGAGCAATCTTCGCGATTCTGGCGTAGAGAATGGTCGCGCATGAGCGACACGGAAATCGTCGCGATCGACGTCGCCGATCTCGACCTCGCGTTGAACGAACCCTTCGGCATTGCGGGAGGCGCGCAGACGTCGCTTCGCAATCTCGTCGTCCACGTGCAACTGCGCGACGGCACGCGCGGCCTCGGCGAAGCAGCTCCATTTCCTGCGTTCAACGGCGAGACGCGGGAAGCGGCGCGGACCGCGATCGAGCGCATCACGCCTTCGCTCGTCGGTGCCGACGCCCGTTCGTGGCGACCGCTCGCTGCGCGATT
Source organism: uncultured Myxococcales bacterium (assembly GCA_966212315.1). Lineage (GTDB taxonomy): Bacteria > Myxococcota_A > Polyangia > Polyangiales > CBIHQZ01. The sequence continues at coordinate 10,159 of CBIHQZ010000011.1, read as the reverse complement.
GCTTGAAAGCATCCCCGACGCCGGCAGCGCGCGCTGCGCGATCGAGACAGCAGTACTCGACGCGCTCGCGAAACATCACCACGTGCCACTGTGGGTCTTCTTCGGCGGTGCCCGGCGCGTGCTCGAGACGGATCTCACCATCACCACTGGCGATGTGCCGCACGCTCGTTCGGCCGCCACGCGCATCGCGCACGACGGATACCGCACGATCAAGCTCAAGGTCGGTGGCGTGCCGCTCGACGACGACATCGAACGCATCCGCGCCGTCCACGATGCCGCGCCGGGATGCGGGATCCTGCTCGACGCGAACGCGAGCATGCGATCATACAACGACGCGCTCACCCTGCTCGACGAGGCGGCCTCGGCAGGCGCGCGAATCGTTCTGTTCGAACAGCCGCTCGATGGCGACGACCTCGAAGGCATGGCCGCACTCACTGCTCGTTCGCCGGTGCCGATCGCTGCCGACGAGAGTGCCGACTCGCTCGAGTCCGTGCTCGAGATCGCGCACCGTCGCGCCGCCCACGCGATCAACTTGAAGATCACGAAGAGCGGCGTGGTCCGAGCGCTCGAGATGGCGATGGTCGCGCGCGCACACGGACTGCGGTTGATGATCGGCGGAATGGTCGAGAGCGACGTCGCGATGTCGATGTCGGCGCATCTCGCGGCCGGACTGGGCGGTTTCGAGTGGGTCGATCTCGACACGCCGCTGTGGCTCGTGAACTCGCCCGTCCGCGGCGGCTACGATCGAAGCGGTCCGTTTCTCGACGTGTCGGGCGTTCGTGCAGGACACGGTGCGCATCTCGCGACCGAACGCGACGGTGACGAGTGAAGTCGGGTCACAGGGAGTCGGCGACGATGCGATGGAAGAACGGTTGGGTCGTGTTTGGTCTCGCGGGAACTGTCGCGTGCGGCGGTGCGAACGAACACGGCGCCGGGACGAACGCTGCCGGCGGAGCGAATGCCTCGAGCGGTGGCGCGATTTCGTCGGGTTCGAACGCGACCGCGAGCGGCACGACCGGCGACGAAGAACTGCGCGCGCTCTTGACCGAGACGCTGACGCCGCAACTGTGTCCCAAACTTCTGGGCTCGTACGTCGGACTCTCTGGCGAGGGGAACGCGCGTGGGCCGGCGGCGGGAAACACGCCGGCTGCGGGGCGTTGGTGGATTCGGCAATGCGAGGCGCGGGTCGTCGGCGACCGGTTGCAACTCTCGATGGGCGGGCCGGGTTGGATCTGGGTCGATCGCGAGGCGATGGGATTTCGGATTCGCCAGTACGTATTGTTCGAAGCCGACGCGCAGATGTCGGCCGACGTTCAGCTCGGATACGACCGCACGCACCGAATCGCATCGCTCTGGATGACGCATGCCGAGGGGGCGACCGCGCATGTCACGCCGCGCGGGGTCGTGAGTGCGGAGGCTACCGGACTCTTTTCGTCGATCGTCGGCGCGGCACTCCCGCTCACCGGCGCGAGCGCGAGTGATCGTGCGCGTGAACAAGCCGGGCAGATCGGTTCGCAGATGTTCGCGGAGCGTCTCGCCACCGGCTTCACCATGACGTTCTCGATGGCGACGCATCAGGTCGACTTCATGCTCGGTTCACTCGCGCGCGGCGAAGTTCCCGAGCGCCCTTTCCCGAGCGATACGCCGCATCCGTGGCAGGCGAACGCACGCACGATGGTGTGGCCCGGTGGGGTGGACGTCATCGGCCCGATCACGGTGAGCGAAGAGATGCAGGGACTCGATGTCGAACTCGAGGAAGGCCCGGGCGCGTCGGTGCGTGTCGTGTGCGCGAGCGCGATGGAGCCGTACTTCGACGCGCGTCTTCGCGCCAACGGAAGCACCGCGGTGCCGCCGCCTTCGTCGGGCCTCATCGATCTCACGCCCGGTAGCGGCGTGCAGCACGTGCGTCTACCGGCGGTGATGACGTGTCCGACGCTGCTGCTCATCGCGCCGCGTGCGAACTCGCAACTGCCCGCGCGCGTGCGATATCGGGTCGCACCGGTCGTCGCGTCGAACGACACCACCGCGGCGCCGGCCGTGCCGCAGCGTCCGCAAAGGGTGCGAATCCAGGTCGTGAGTGCGTCGATCCGTCCGCAGAACGCGAGCAATCACGATTGGGACGTCATCGGTGGCGAGGCCGATCCGTACATCGTCGTCGCGTCGATACCGCGGGGGCGCGAAGTCGATCGAACGAGCGCGATCGAGAACAACAACAACCCGTCGTGGAATCGCTGGATGCCAGGCGCCTACGAGCTGAGCGCGGACTTCCCGCTGCGGTTCAGCGCGATCGACGAAGACGGCACCACCGACGAAGACATCGGGAGCGCGGATCTCACCGTCGATGCGATCGCGACCGGCACGGCCGCGAGCGAGATCGCGTTGCCGCTGCGTACGACGGGCGCGGTTCCGGTACAGACGGGGACGCTGCGGTTGCGTGTCGAGCCGATGCCGTAGCGGGCGCGCCCGATGATCTCGTTGACACCGAATGAGAGGGCGGCTAGTAAGGCCATCCTCTTTCGAGAGGGGCGCCCAGATAGCTCAGTTGGTAGAGCAGGGGATTGAAAATCCCCGTGTCGGCGGTTCGATTCCGTCTCTGGGCACTGCAATTCGCGACAAGACGCTCTTCTTCCCTGCGTCACCGCTGTCGTCGATGTCCGCAGTAGAGCGCGAGGTCGCGCGCTACTGGCACGCGGTCGCGCTCGGGTTGCGTGTGCAGCACGCGAGCGCGTCAGCCCGCTGGTTCGCGCAGTTGTTCTGCGCGCGCGTGTCCGTCAGCGCGGAGTCTGTCATGCCGTCGCCGCCGCACACGGTGTTGTCGAGACGACAGTTCACGTACGCGATCACTTCGCCGTAACAAGCGCTGTTCGACTGCGCCGTGAGCGTCGCGCGGCATTGATCGCGTTCGGCCTGCGTCGGCGGCGTATCGTTGGGGCAAGGCGAAGTCCTGCTGCACGGATCGGTGGCGCACGCGGCGGCCGAGATGCCGAGTGCAAGTGCGAGCCCGATGAATCGTTGCTTCATGTCGAGAGTCTCCTTGGTTCGAGGCCGTGATCGACGCACGCGTCCCCTTGCGCGCTGGATGGTCGCGCACGTTGCGCCGCCCGTCCCGAATTCGACAGGTTCGAGGGCGTTTCGTCCCTCGGCGCCGCGCTGCGAGACGGCTTCGTTGTCGCCCGCTACCGAGCGCTCCGCGCGATCTCCACGAAGGTCGCGATCTGCGCGCTCGTCGACGCGGACTCGCTGCCGCACACGACTTCGATGCGCCGTGCGCCGCTGACGGCGCGCGCGAAGTGCACGATGCGGTGGCCAGCCGAGTCGTCGTACACGAAGTAGTGCAATTCACCGTCTTGCCCTTCTCGTTGCACCGTGAACCCGCGCGCGACGATCGACGCCCGCGTTTCGGTCACGACCGCTGGTAGCGGACGCGACGAATCGCGCCGCGCCGAGCCGTTGCAGAACGCGCCGCGCTCCTCGTCGCGGCAGGCAAAGCCGGTGGCATCGGCTTCACGATGCGCCCAGTCGGACGGACAACCGGCGCTCATGCCGTTCGGCGCCGACGGCATCACCGGGACGAAGCGCGGTGCGAGATGAAACGTTGCAAAGCTCGGTTCGACTCGGCGATCTGCGCCGCTGCGAGCGACGACGATCTCGACGAGCTGCGTTGCCGGCGTTGCCAGGTGAATCGGCACCTGGAGGTATGCGGGAAGATGGTGGGCAGCGCCCTGCGGAAGGGTCATCGTTTGTTCGCTGCGGCAGCGAAACGCCTCGATGTCCTGGCCGTCGACTGTCACGCGCGTCGGATCGCATCGCCACGCGACATCGACCGCAAGCGCCGGATCGAACGCCTCGGATCGAACGAATCGCACCTCGATGCCTCGGCCGACCGCGCGCCATGAACCGATCCACCGATCGCTGCGCAGTTCGGAATGTGGCGCGTGCGGCGGTGGCGGTGACGAAGCTCCGTCATGCGGAACGGATACGGTCGCGTAGTGCGCGTCCCCCGACCACTCGAGCGTCGCGTTGCCCGGCACTGTGATTCGCAGCGTCGCAACGCCGACGAAGTGCTCTTGCTCGAGATCCATCATGTCGCGAACCGAATTGGCGAAGTCGACGCGCGCTGTCAGCACGGTCGGCACCTGCGCGCGAGCCGCGCTCGACGCAGTGATGATCGGCGCGATCGCGAGCGCCGCGATGCGAGGTGTCCAACGGGACGTCGGCCGCCAGTAGTTCACCACGCCCAGTCTGACCCAGTCTCTCGACAAGGGACGCCGCGAACAGCGCAGCCCCCGCTGTTTTCCGACCATCGCAGTTCGCGCGTCGTCGCGGCCGAGAAAACAAAAACCGCATGGTCCACCCGTTCGATCGGTGGCGTGCGCCACACGTGGAAGTCACCTGTCCGTGACCATCGCGCGACCTGACGCGCTTCGTGCGCCCTCCGCGTGGCGGTCGAATCTGCCTGCCCACCCCACGACCGTGCCGAAGACCCGTGGTACGCGTCGCGAATGAAGTCACGATCGAAAGCGATCACCGCTCAAATACTTTCCATTCTCGCCCTCGGCCTGGCCGCGTGCGGTCAACCGGTTCTCGGCACCGATGCCGGCGATGCCATGGCCGACTCGGTCGACGCACGTCGCGACGTCACCGGCGACGCGATCGATGACATGCGCGCAGACACGACGGACGTCATGGACGTCATCGGTCCCGATGCCGTCGATGTCGTCGACGCAAGTGATGCGAACGACGCGAGTGACGCGGTTGATGCAGGCGGAGATATCGCGGACGCCGGCACCGATGTCGCGCTCGATGTGGAACTGGATGCGAGCGACGTCATCGTGACCGACGCGGAAGTCGACGCGGCCGACGCTTCGGACGTGACCGTCGATGCATGCGCACTCACCGTGTGCGGCACGGCTTGCGTGGACACCGCTGTCGATCCGCTGCACTGCGGAAGCTGTACCAATGACTGCACCGCACTCCCCGGCGTGAACGGCGCGGCGGTGACGTGTGCCACGAGCGCGTGCGTGCTCACCAACGCCTGCGCTCCGAATCGCGCCGACTGCAACAACGACCCCGCCGACGGCTGCGAAGTCGACCTCACGCAGGCCGCGAACTGTGGCTCGTGCGGAACGGCCTGCGCGGAGCCCTCGCCCCTCTGCACTGCGGGCGCCGGAACGGGCGGCGGCTTCGGATGCGCCAGCGGTTGCTCGGGGAGCACGCCGACGCGCTGCTCGGCGAGTTGTGTCGACACCACCACGGATCCGCTTCACTGCGGCGGGTGCACCACCGCGTGCCCGGTGCGCGCGAATGCAGCTGCGACCTGTGCGTCGTCGACGTGTGGATTCACCTGCAACGCGAACTTCGCCGACTGCGACGGCGATCCGACCAACGGCTGTGAACGCAGCCTTCTCACCGATCCGGTGACGTGTGGCGCTTGCGGTACCGCCTGCTCGACGCAGAACCTCACCCCCGCGTGTGCGGCCGGCGCGTGTTCGGGCGTCTGCAACACGGGCTTCGGTAACTGCGACAACGATCTGCGCGGCAACGGCTGCGAGCACGATCTCCGCAACGACGTCGCGAACTGCGGCGCGTGCGGCAACGTGTGCCCCGGCGCGAGCAACGAGTGCCAGACGCGGACGTGCACCAACGGCGTGTGCGGCTTCAACTTCGTCGCCACCGGTACGCCGGTCGCCGCGCAGACCGCGGGTGACTGTCAGTCGCGCGTCTGCGATGGCGCGGGTGGAATCGTCTCGACCCCGAACAACACCGACACTTCGTCCGACGGAAACCAGTGCACCAACGACACCTGTGTCGCGGGCGTTCCGGCCCATCCGCCGGCAGCGACCGGTACGACGTGTTCGCAGAGCGGCGGCTCCGTATGTGACGGTGCCGGTGCGTGCGTTCAGTGCGTTACCGCTGCGACCTGCCCGGGACAAGACACCGCTTGCCGGGTTCGCACCTGCATCGTCGGAGCGTGCGGCTTCGCGAACACCGCTGCCGGTACGCCGACCGGACCGCAGACCGCCGGCGACTGTCACACGAATCAGTGCGACGGCGCGGGCAACCAGGTCAACGCGATCGACAACAGCGATACCCCTGCCGACGACGGCAATCAGTGCACGAGCGACACGTGCATTGCGGGTGTTCCTTCGCACCCGCCCGCGCCCGCGACGACCGCGTGCAATCAGAACGGCGGCAGCCGTTGCAACGGCGCCGGGAGCTGCGTGTCGTGTGCGGCGGCGACGGATTGCCCCGGCAGCGACGACGAGTGCGGATCTCGCACCTGCGTCGCAGGCGTGTGCGGACGCAACAACGCGCCGGCAGGCACGCCGACGTCCTCGCAGACCGCGGGCGATTGTCGTCGCAATCAGTGTGACGGCGCCGGCAACACGGTCGCTGCACCCGATGACACGGACATCGGCAGCGACAACAACCAGTGCACCTCGGACCTCTGCATCGCGGGTGTCCCGTCGCATCCGGCACTCCCGGCCGCGACCGCGTGCAATCAGAACGGCGGAACGTTCTGCAACGGCAGCGGCTCGTGCGTGCAGTGCTTGACCGCGGCGACGTGTCCGCAGGCGACCAACGAGTGCTCGGCGGCCGCGTGCAATGCCGGGACGTGCGGGTTCGATTTCGCACCGTCCGGAACTCCGACGGCCGCGCAGACCCCGGGCGACTGCCAGCAGAACGTGTGCAACGGCAGCGGCAACATCGTCTCGCAGAGCAGCAACACGGACGTACCGGTCGATGGCAACCAGTGCACGAGTGACGTGTGCACCGCGGGCGTTCCCTCGAATCCGCCGGCTCCGATGGGCAACGCATGTTCGCAGGGCGGCGGCTCGGTGTGCAACGGCACCGGCACTTGCGTGCAATGCCTCGGCGCGACCGACTGCCCTGGACAGGACAACGACTGCCAGACGCGTACGTGCATGACGGGAACGTGCGGGTTCAACTTCACGGCCGCCGGTACGCCCACGAGCACGCAGACGACGGGCGACTGCCAGCAGAACCAGTGCAACGGTCTCGGCGGCTCCGTGAGCGTCGCCTCGAATGGCGATGTGCCGGTCGACAACAACCAGTGCACGAATGACGTGTGCACGGTCGGCGTTCCGTCGAACCCGCCGGTCGCGGCAGGGACGGCGTGCACGCAGAACGGCGGCACGACGTGCAATGCGACGGGTACGTGCGTCGCGCCGTTCACCGTGACGGGGACGAATCCCGCGGATGCCGCGGTGGGCGTTGCTGCGACGACGAACATCAGCGTGACGTTCAGCGGCGCCGCGAATCCGGCGACGATCACCGGTCAGACGACCGCGGGCGCGTGCACGGGATCGATCCAGGTCTCGCTCGACGACTTCGCCAGCTGCATCGCGTTCGCCGCGGCGAGCGCCACGATGTCGAGTGGCAACACGATCGCGACGCTGACGCCGGCGCCGGGGCTGCTTGCGAATCGCACCTACAAGATCCGCGTGACGAACGCGGCGCAGAGCGCGACGGGCGTGCCGGCAACGCCGTTCACGCAGGCGGTCGGCTTCACGACGGCGATGCCGTACACATGCGGCGCGGGCAACGCGCTCGTGCTCAGTCAGGTCTACGGCGGCGGCGGAAACTCCGGCGCACCGTACACGAATGACTTTGTCGTCATTCACAATCGCAGCAACGCGTCGGTCTCGGTGGCGGGTTTCAGCATCCAGTACGGATCATCGGGAGGCACGACGTGGTCGGTTACGCCGCTCACCGGATCGATCGCTGCGGGCGGTTACTACCTCGTGAAGCTGGGTCCCAACGGCACGGTGGGGAGCCCTCTTCCGACGGCAGAAACAACCGGAGCGACGACCATCAATCTCTCGGGCACCGCGGGCAAGGTCGCACTGGTGAACAACAGCACCGCGCTCAGCGGCGCCTGTCCGGTGTCGGCGTCGATCGTCGACTTCGTCGTGTACGGCACGGGCGTGAACTGCGCGACGAATGCGGCAACGGCGCCGCCGAGCAACACCACGTCGGTGACGCGTCAGTTCGGCGGCTGTGCGAACTCGGGCGCTAACAACGTCGACTTCGCGGTCACGGCGCCGAATCCCCAGAACGGCGCGACGAACCCGTTCGTGTGCAGCTGCGCGAACAACGAGACGCTGCTCAGCGGCGAAGTGAACTACTGCAACGTTCAGTTCCCGCTCTCGCTGTCGGTGCAGACCGGCACGATGTCGCCCCTCGTCTACGGGCAGGTCTATCAGCTGCTCACCACCGAACTCCCGGGCGCCAACCCGCTCGTGTCCGCGCAGCTCGGTTACGGGCCCGCGAGCGGCAATCCCGAGTACTCGCCGGCGTGGGTGTGGACGGCCGCGTCGTACAACCAACAGGTCGGCAACAACGACGAGTACCAGGCGGCGTTCACCGCGCCAGCGGCCGGCTCGTATCGTTACGCCTACCGCGTGAGCCTCGACAACGGAACGAGCTGGACCTACTGCGATCTCGACGGCGCCGGCTCGAACCCGGGCCTCGACTTCTCGCTGTCGCAGCTCCCCGTACTCGACGTCACGCCGTAGTCGCGCAACGACCGCGCGTCCTCGCGACGCGCGGTCTTCACCGTCCCGCCCCCCTTCGCACCGCTCGAGACGCACGAACGAGTATGACAGCATGCTGTCATGCCGCTCGCGTGCGGTGCGGTGATCGATTTTCGGTGGGTACGCGACGTGAGCGTCGCCGAGGCGAAATGAGAACGCGATCAGTGCAGCGTGCGACCGTTTCCGGCCGTGTCGTTCGAATCGCTGTCGGTCACGCCTGTCGCACCGACGCCGCTTCCCGCGCTGTCGCGTGAATCGCTGTCTGTCCGTCCGGTCGAACCGACGCCGCGTCCTGCTTGATCGCGCGAGTCGCTGTCGCTCTGCCCCGTCGCACCGCGCCCGGCGCCGGCGTAATCGCGCGAGTCTGCGTCGCTCGATCCACCCGAACTCCCTCCACCCCGACGACGCGAGCGCCCCTCGCCGTTGCCACACGCCGTTGCCACGGCGCCGAGCACCGTCGCGCCGATCGCGCCGAGCACCGAGCGACGTCCGACGCCGCGCTTCGTGACAACGTCGTCCTCGGTCAGGGTCGCGGCCACGGGCTTCTTCGTGTCGTCACTCATGTTGCTCTCCGCGCGACATCGTCGCTGTGAATCCGTGCGCGGGCACTCGAGCCGCGCATGGTCGATGGGTGCCAGCGTCGCACGAGGTTCTTTGCGGCGATAGATGGCAAGCGCGGACAAAGCGCACGCGTCGATCGATAGTCCCTCCACGCAACAGCGCGACCTGCCTGCCCGACGCAACGCGACGAAAACGCTTCACCGACCGCGGTCGATTCGGTCACATCGCGGCACGATGACCGTCCCGACCGAACCCGCCACGCCACCGCCGTCGACTTCCACGACCGACCCCGAGACCCAGTGGCTTCGCGAGGTCTACCAGGGTGATCGTTCGCCGCAGCTCACCGTTCGCGCGGTCATCGCCGGGATGCTTCTCGGCGGCGTGATGTCGCTCACGAATCTCTACATCGCGATCAAATCGGGCTGGAGCTTCGGCGTCACGATCACCGCTGGCATCCTCGCCTACGCGATCTTCGGCGTGCTGCGAACGCTGCGCATCTCGCGCACCGAGTTCGGAATGCTCGAGAACAACGCGATGCAATCGGTCGCGTCCGCGGCGGGATACATGACCGGCGGCGGCACCGTCGCCGCGATCCCGGCGTTGATGATCGCGACGCACCAGAACATGCCTGCGCACGTGATGTTCTTCTGGATCACGGCCATCGCGATCCTCGGCGTGTTCATGGCCATCCCGATGAAGCGGCAGATGATCAACACCGAGGCGCTGCCGTTTCCGTCGGGCATTGCCGCGGCCGAGACCCTGCGCAGTCTTCACGCTCACGGCGGCGAAGCGCAGCAACGCGCGCGTGCGCTCATCTGGTCGGGCGCGCTCGCGGCGCTCGTCACGTGGTGGCGCGACGCGAAGGCGACGTGGCTGCGCTATCCGAATCTCCCCGAGCAATTCGGGCTGCCGTTCTCGATCCACGGCATCGCCGCGAAGACCTGGACCCTCGCGGTCGACACGAGTCTCGTGCTCTACGCGGGGGGCGCCATCATGGGCTGGCGTTCGGCGTGGAGTCTAATGGCCGGCTCGCTCGTCAA
>CBIHQZ010000010.1:0-20684 GCA_966212315.1 uncultured Myxococcales bacterium | reverse complement strand
TTTGGCGGGGGGTTGTTCTAGCCTCCGGCGCGGCCCCTCCCCGCGGGGGGTCGCGCGCTCGCTTTTTCGCAAAGCCACGCGGGCGACCCGGGGCCACGACCCGAGGGCTCTTCATGCGTCGCGGCTGGTCCAGTCTCATTCCGACGATCTTCCGCGCGGGCGCGCGACCGCACGTAGGCGGGCCACCCAGCTCGCTCGAGTTCCGGCATGTCGGGCGGATCCTGCTGCAGAGTTCTCTCGTGGGCATCGCAGTCGGTGCCGTGTGCTGTCTCTTCTACTGGCTCCTCGAGAAGGCCGAGCACCTCGCGCTGATCGACCTCGCCGGATACCTCCCGTTGCGGCCCGCGGGCGAGCAGGGCTTCGGCGAAACACTCACCGGCCCTGGGCATCTGCGGTACTTCCTCCTTCCGTTCATTCCCGCGATCGGTGCGTTGATCGCGGGCATCGTGTCGTCGGTGTTCGCACCCGAGACGCGAGGCGGCGGCGGCGATGCGTACATCCAGGTGTTCCACCAGAGCGCGGGGCTCGTTCGCAAACGCGTGCTGCTCACCAAGATCGTCGCCTCCGTGTTCACACTCGGATCGGGCGGCTCGGGAGGGCGCGAAGGACCGACGATGCAGATCGGTTCGACGGTCGGCTCGATCGTCGCGCGCGCGATGCGATTGACCGCCCGCGAGCGACGACTGCTCGTCGTGGCAGGTGCGGCCGGCGGAATGGCCGCGATCTTCCGCACGCCGCTCGGCGCCGCGTTGCTCGCGGTCGAAGTGCTCTACCGCGACGACTTCGAAGCGGACGCACTGATCCCCGCGATTCTCGCGAGCGTCGCCGCCTACTCCACGTTCATCACCGTGTTTCCCGGCACGGGCCACCTGTTCGCCACGTCCCCGCGCTATCCGTTCGACGCGCGGCAGCTGCCGCTCTACGCGGTGATGGCACTGGCCGTATCACTCGGCGCCTGGCTCTTCGCCCATGCGCTCGACGGCACGCATCGATTCTTCGACGAGTCGAAGCTCCCGAAGTGGGCGCGTCCCGCCGCCGGTGGGTTGCTGCTCGGTGTGATGGCAACGCTGTGGATCGCGTTCGTGAACCCGCGTCTTCATCTCGCGAACCACGGCGCCGGACTACTCGGCAGCGGGTACGGCGCGGCGCAAGGTGCGATCACGAACGATGCGTGGATTCCGAGCGGATGGCGCGGCGTGCGGATCCTCGCTGCACTCGCGCTCGCAAAGATGATCGCAACGTCGCTCACCATCGGATCGGGTGGCAGCGGCGGAGACTTCGGTCCGTCCGTCGCGATGGGCGGACTTCTCGGCGGCGCATTCGGACGCGCGGCGCAGCTACTCGTGGATCCATCGATCGACCCGGGAGCTTTCGCGCTGGTGGGGATGGGCACGTTCTACGGTGGCCTCGCGCACGCGCCGGTGAGTTCAGCGGTGATGATCTGCGAGATGGCGGGGAGCTACGACCTGCTCGTGCCGTTGATGCTGAGCGAAGGGATCGCGTTCGTCGCGCTGCGCAAGACATCGCTCTATCCATCGCAGCGGGCATCGCGTTTCGATTCGCCTGCGCACGCGGACGACTCGACGCTCGACGTCCTGAAGATCATGCGCGTTGCAGACACGGTCTTCCGCGATCGAGCCCACGCGACGGTGCGTCCGACCGATCGGGTCGAGGACATCGTGAAGACCATGCTCGGCGCATCGCCGTGGCAGGACGTCTTCCCGGTGATGGGCGCCGAAGGGGCATTGGTCGGTCTCGTGAGCGCGGATGCGATGCGGACGCTGGTGGGCGAATCGGAGTTGGCGCGCATCGCGATCGCCGCGGACATCATGGATCCGCCCGTGACGATCGCCACCGATGACGACCTGCACGCAGCGCTGGAGAAGCTTCTCGATGCAGGGCTGCGCGAACTGCCGGTGATCGACGCGGACGGAAAGATCGTCGGGCTGCTCGACGAGAGCGACGTAGCGCGCGCGTACCATCGCGACATCGCTCGCCGGCACGAAGCGCGCGGGACCTGAGTCAGCGCCGGGGAAACAGGAACTACGCTGTGGCGGGGCGGAAGTACGACGGTGACTACCCGATGCCGCGCGCATGTTGCGACGCGCGCCCGGTGCGCTCGAGCAATCGCGCTGCGTTGTCGTGCAGCACCGCCCGGCGCAGCGCGGGGTTTCCTTCGGTGGCGATGAGCACTTTCGCGAGCGACAGCACCGGGTGATAGAAGGGCCAGTCCGAGCCGAACAAGATGCGTGAGGGATCGGCGTCGCGGATCAGATCGCGGAACTGTTCGAGGCTCAGCGACGAGATGTCGAGCCACACGTTCGGATAGCGGCGCTGCAATGCGATCCCTTCGCGGTGCTGCAACGCGCCCGAGTGACCGAGCACGAACTCGGTGCGCGGATTCGCACGAATGGGCTCTTCGTAGAACTTCACCTGACTGAGGTACTGACCGATGCGCGGCTCGATCCCGGCCGGCCCGCAATGCCAGAACACCGGAATGCCCTCTTCGCCGCACCAGCGATAGATCCGCATCGCGCTCTTGTCGTCGGGGCGAAACGTCTGGTTCGAGGGATGGAGCTTCATCCCGCGTGCACCCCAGTGCATCTGCTCTTCGAACTTCTCGCGCGCACGCTTCGACCGCGGGTGAACGCTGCCGTAGCCGGTGAACTCCGGTCGCTCGCGGGCGGTGGTGAGCGTCTTGCGCGGATGTTCGTTCGGCATCGCCATGTCGATCGCGAGCACGAGCGAGTGCGTCACGCCGACGTCGCGCATGTCGCGCGAGAGATTCGGTGCGGTGTGATCGCGACGCTTTCCCCGGCCGGTGAGTCCACCGAGCAACAGCTCGCGCGTCAGCTCGCGCAATTCGCGCTGTGAGAAGCACTGGTTGGCGTAGCGGTCGAGATGGTGCGCGCAGCACACGCCGAGCAGGAGATTCGAATCGGGTGTCTCGCGCTCGATATCGATGTCGTGGGCTTTGAAGACCGGCAACGCGAAGTGGGTGTGCACGTCGATGACGGGCCCCACGCTGCGATCGGCGAGCAGGAGGCGTCCGTGATCGATGTCGAACCAGGGGAGTTCGGCGAGCGCGTGGCGGGTCTCGAACTGGACGGGGAAGTTCACGAAAGGAACCGTACCGAACAGCACCGCGGGGAGGAACACGGTGCTGCCCGGTACGGGTGGGGCAAGAGCTATTCGTTGGTGTCGTCGGCGTCGAAGGCCGGTCGCGGCGCAAGCTGCGGGCGCATCGCACCCGAACGGAATGCGGTGTCGAGTTCGTCGGCACTCACGCGTCCATCGGCATTCGCGTCGGCCGCACCGAGATGCGTCCAGCGCTCCGCACCGACTTCGTCCGCCGTCACGACGCCGTCGTGATTGGTGTCGATGCGTCCGAATCGCTCGGCGCGCATCGCCTGTTCCTTCGCTGCGATCTCGTCGGCGCTGATCACGCCGTCGTGATTCGCATCGGCGCTGCCGAAGTGCTCGCGCATCCGCTCGGGCAACTCGCTCACCTCGAGCGTGCCGTTGCCGTCACGATCGAAGTGCTGGATCACCATCGCCGGATTCATCGGGCCGCGCGGACCGAAGCCCGGGCCGCCGTGACGACCGCCGAATCCATGCTGCGGACGCAGCGTTCCCGCCACACGCGCGGCTTGCAGTTCCGCCGCCGTCACGCGGCCGTCGTGATCCGCATCGGCAGCACCGAGATGCGCCCAGCGCTCACCGACTTCGTCCTGCGTGAGGGCGCCGTCGTGATTGCCGTCCATCTGCGCAAAGTGCTCGGCTTCGCGGGCCGCATGGAACGCAGTCATTTCGTCGGCCGCGAGCACGCCGTCGTGATTGGTGTCCGCCGCGCCGAAGCGCTGCTGCATTCCGTCGGGCAGCTCGTTCACTTCGAGCGCGCCGTTGCCGTTGCGATCGAAGCGCTGCACGAAGCGCGCGGGGTCCATCGGGCCATGCCCGCGAAGGCCGGGGTTCGCGGCGGTCTGTTCGCTCGCGCCGTTCACGGTGAGGGCCGACGGGGCGCTCTCGGCACTCGGCTGACCCGAGCACGCGCCGATCGCGAGTGCGAGAAACGACAAGGTGGTGAGGGCGGTGCGACGGGTGCGGGTGTTCATGGCGCGGGCTCCTTCGGGCGGCGTCGGCGACTTGTTCCCGTCGCGGCCCGGCAAAGCACACTTCAAGTGCCGTGCCGGATGTCGGGATGCGAAAACCAGAGGATTTCTCGCGTTTGGAGCGCATTTCTCCGTCGCGATTCACGACGGGTGTCCGCGCTACGGACGACTCGATTACCCTCCGCGCCCATGGCAAAGGCTCCGTTGGTGCTCGCGTATTCGGGATGTGAAACGTGCCGCAAGGCGCTCAAGTGGCTCGCGGGTCACGAGGTCGAAGCGACGGTGCGGCCGATCGTCGACGAGCCGCCGACCGAAGCCGAACTCGCGAAGTGGATCGCCGCGAGCGGGCTGCCGGTGCGCAAATGGTTGAACACGAGCGGGCAGAGCTATCGCGCGCTCGGCAAGGAGAAGGTCGATGCCGCGGACGATGCCACGCTGGTGAAGTGGCTCGCACGCGACGGCAAGCTCGTGAAGCGTCCGGTACTCGTGCACGACGGCAAGGTGCTCGTCGGATTCCGCGACGAGGCTTACGCGGGTCTGTTCGGGAAGAAGTAGTCCGACGAGCGCGCGCCGCGTGCGAAACTCGGCGCGATGCGATCGCCGATCGCGCATGCCGCCATCCTCGGAGCGATCGCTGTCTCAGCGTGGTTCGCGTGGAAGCAGCACGGCGCGCTCGCGCAGGATCTCGGTCGTCGACGTGATCTGCACGGGGCGGATTTCGCGGGATCGACTGCGTGCGCGGCATGTCATCCGTCGCACGATGCGAGCTGGCGGCGAACGTTCCACCGCACGATGACTCGCGAGGCCGCGAGCGACACGGTGCTCGCCCCGTTCGACGGGCGCTCCCTCGAATGGCGCGGCGTGCGCGCAACGATGTCACGCGACGATGCCGGCGCGTTCTGGATGACGTTCACCCGCGCGTCGGATGGCTCGGTGCTCGAACGTGACCGCGTCGTGCGCACCGTCGGATCGCGCCGCTATCAGCAGTTTCTCACGCAGCGCGCCGACGTATTCCTGCGCTTGCCCGTCGCGTGGCACATCGAAGAGCAGCGCTTCTTCCAGATGAACGATGCATTCTTCGCCCCGGATCCCGCCGATGACGCGCGCGTCTGGCCGGATGCGTTCGGTCGCTACGTCGCGCGATGGAACGACAACTGCGTCTTCTGTCACAACGTCGGCGCGAATCCCGGACGCGACGAGCACGCGGGGGTGTTTCGCACCTCGGTCGCCGAACTCGGCATCGCGTGCGAAGCGTGTCACGGACCGGGCGGCGAACACGCGCGGGTCAATCGTGATCCGGTACGGCGCTATGCGTTGCATCTCGGCGACGCGGCCGATCCCACCATCGTGAACCCCGCGCGACTCACGCCCTCGCGATCCAACGATCTGTGCGGTCGCTGTCATGGTCAGCGCATCGCCGACGACGTCGGGCCCTTTCTCGCGCACGGCGATCCGTTCGTCCCCGGCGACGATCTCGCGCGCTACACATCGCCCCTCTGGAGCACCACCAGTTTCGCAGGCCGCGACGACGTCTTCGCGCCGCGCTTCTGGAACGACGGCACCGCGCGACTCACTGCGTACGAATACCAGGGCGTACTCCAGTCACCCTGCGCGATGCGTGGCCCGATGAGCTGCACGAGTTGCCACGGCATGCACGAAGGTGATCCCCGGGGGCAGATCCGGCCGCGCGCCGTGGGCGATGGCGCGTGTACGCAATGCCATCGAACGCTCGAAACCCCCGCACTCGTCGCACGTCACACGCATCACGCCGCGAGTGCGACTGCTCCGCATTGCGTCGACTGCCACATGCCGCGCATCGTGTACGGCATCCTCGACACGCATCCGAGTCATCGCATCGAGTCTCCCGATCCGGCACGCGCCGCACGCGACGAGCGCCCCGATGCATGCACGTCATGTCACGTCGATCGCACCCGGGCGTGGGCCATCGAGACGACTCGAGCGTTCTGGTCGCGCACGACGAGTGATTCGCCAGTGCCCACCGACAACGCGTTCGCGAGCGAGACACTGCGCGCGCTCTTCGCCGGCGACCCGATCGAACGCGCAGTAGCCGCCGACGCACTCGGGCGTTCGGCCGTCGCACGCGACGAGCGCACCCTCGCGCGTGAACGCGCGGCGCTCCTCGAAGCCATGCGCGGCGATCGCTACGCCACCGTCCGTCATCTCGCCTGGCGCGCGCTGCGCCGCATCGAACACCATCACCCGATGGCATCGATCGACGCATTCGATCCATCCGCGGCCCACGACGCACGCGACGCATCGACGGCTCGTATCGCCGCGGATCTCGGCGGGCATCTCGAAGTGCTCGACGCGGCGCTCGTCCGATCACTGCGCGAACTCGCCGACGAGCGCGCGATCGAGGTTGGTGAATGACTGCGGCCGAAGAGCAGACCTTGCGTGCGCGACGCTTCGGATGGACGTCGCTGGCCGTGTGGGCTTCGATCGGGCTCGTGCTCGAAGGCGCGCGTGGCTACCGAATGCCGTGGCTCGTCGCCGACGAACTCGCCCACACGCTGGTGCGGCTGGGGCACGCGCATGGTGTCGGCCTCGCGCTCGTCGTGCTGGCGTTCGCATCGAACGGGGTGCCTCTCCTCGCGGATCGCGAAGACGGTGGTCGTTCGGTCGCAACGCGACTCATCGTCGGCGCACTCGCGATCCCGATCGGCTTCACCCTATCGGCGATCCGTCATCCCGAAGGTGATCCATCGATCGCGATTGCGTTCGTCCCGATCGGCGCGCTGTCGCTGGTGTCGGCGCTTGCATCACTCGCGTTCGCATCGTGGCGACGACGATGAACGTCACCATTTCCCGCGCGCGCAACACCGCGATACCGTCGCGCGCATGACCACCCTGCACGACTTCACGCTCACCACGATCGATGGCCACGAGAAGAACCTCGCCGCTTATCGCGACAAGGCCGTGCTCCTCGTGAACGTCGCATCGCGTTGCGGCCTCACGCCGCAGTACAAAGCACTCGAAGCACTTCATCGCGAGTTCGCCGACAAGGGCCTCGTCGTCGCGGGTATCCCCGCCAACGACTTCGGCGCGCAGGAGCCCGGCACCGACGCGGAGATCCAGCAGTTCTGCTCGAGCAAGTACGACGTGAGCTTCCCGATGTTCTCGAAGCTTTCGGTGAAGGGCGATACGAAGCATCCGCTCTATCGCTGGCTCACCGAGAGCGCGGAGCCGAAGGGCGAGCTGAGCTGGAACTTCGAGAAGTTCCTGGTGGGCAAAGACGGTCGCGTGCTCGCGCGATTCGCGCCGACCGTCGAACCGTCGGCAAACGAACTGCGCGCAGCCATCGAACGCGCGCTCGCCTGATCGCGGCGACGTCCCCGTGGCCCGCCGCTTGCGATGAGGGACCCTCGTTCGGATTTCACCGCAGTTCATCGGCGCTCGTGTGTCGCGTTGAGCCAGACACGCGCATCGCCAGTCATGGAGTCGTTCCCGATGTCACGCCAATCGTTCGTCACGCGGGCCACCGCAATCATCGCCACCGCGTTTCTGGCGGCCTGCGGCGCGTCCGTCACGCCGAGTGATGCCGGCGATGCGAGCCAGACGAGCGACGGCAACGCGTCGGACGTGGGCGCGCGCCCGGACGAGGGGCCGATGTTCTGCACGTTCCCGGATGGCCGTCGCTGCAACGTCGGCGAATCGTGTCCGGCCGGCGATGGATGCAACACTTGCAGGTGCGAGTCGAATGGAAATCTCAGCTGCACCTTGATCGGCTGCGCGCCCGTCGACGCCGGTGCACAAGGCTGCACGAGCAGCGCCGACTGCGCGCAACCCGGCTTCCAATGCATCTTCGCGCCCGGGTGCGACATGCCTCACGGCACGTGCGGTCAGCCGGCGCCGTGCTCCGAGGCACAACCGTTCTGTGGCTGCGACGGCAACGAGTACCTCTCGTGCGAACCCACGCAGCCGATCTCGAACGCCGGCACTTGCGGTTCGACCGGCACGCTCGATTGCAATCCGCGCAACGTCACCTGCCGCAGCCTTCCGCCGACGTGCCCGATGGGGCAGGTGCCGAGTGTGATGAACTCCTGCTGGGGAAGCTGCGTGCCGTTCGCGATGTGCCCGCCGATTCCGTGCATGCCGGGGCAACCCTCGTCGTTCTGCCCGGCGCAGACGCAGTGCGACTTCGATACGTTCCGCTGCGAGATCTGAACGCAGAAGCGCCCCCCTCGTTTCCCCGGCCGCTGAAGCGCCGAGTCCGCGCGGCGCAGTCGAAGGACGCCCTGCAGGCACTCGATCGTTCCATCGCTAATCCACCAACGCCAGCAGATCGTCCCGCGTGAGCGAACCCGCCGCGGCGCCGCCCTCGAGCACTGCCTCCGCGAGTGAGCGCTTGCGCGCCTGCAGCGCGAGAATGCGTTCTTCCACCGTGTCGGTCGCGACGAGTCGGTACAACAGCACCGGGCGCGTCTGCCCGATGCGGTGCGCGCGATCCGCCGCTTGATCTTCGACGGCCGGGTTCCACCACGGATCGATGAGGAAGACATGGTCGGCGGCGGTGAGGTTGAGCCCGGTGCCACCAGCTTTCAGTGACGCGAGCAATACCGGCGGCCCGTTCTCACTCTGGAAGTCACGCACCACGCCGGCACGGTCGCGCGTCTGCCCGTCGAGCCGCGCGAAGGGGATTCCGCGTTCGCGCAGGGCCGGTTCGATGAGGTCGAGCATCGATGTCCACTGCGAGAACACCAACGCGCGATGCCCGTCTTCCTGCGCCGCGCTCAGTGCATGCACCAGGCGTTCGACCTTCGCCGACGTGTCCGCGTGCTGCCCCGGAACGAGCGACGGATGACACGCGGCCTGCCGCAATCGGAGCAATGCCTCGAGCGCCGCCAGCGTCCCCGCGCCCCCTTCGGAAAGCGCCTCGACGATCTGCTTGCGCGTGGCCGCTCGCACCGCGTCGTACACCGCGCGCTCGCTTTCGGAGAGTTCGCAATGCATCACCATGTCGGTCCGTGGCGGCAGTTCCTTGGCAACGTCGCGCTTCAATCGACGCAGCAGAAATGGCCGCACGCGCGTGCGCAATCGCTCCAGGGCCTCTTCGTTGCCGTCGCGAATCGGAGCCGCATAGCGATCGTCGAAGTCGCCGCGCGCGCCGAGCAATCCGCGATTGCTGAAGTGAAAGAGACTCCACAGTTCGTCGAGATGATTCTCCACGGGCGTGCCGCTGAGCGCGACGCGCGCGTCCGCATCGAGTGCGTACGCAGCACGTGCCGCTTGCGAGTCGGGGTTCTTGATCGCCTGCGCCTCGTCGAGCACGGCGAGACTCCAACGCACGCTCTTGAGCACATCGGTGTCGATGCGGAGCACGGCGTACGTAGTGAGCGTCACGTCGGCATCGGGATCGAGCTTGCGATTCGCCCCGTGATACACGGCGACACGCAACGACGGTCTGAACCGACGGATCTCGTCGAGCCAGTTGTGCACCACGCTGCGAGGACACACGACCAGCGTTCGCCCACGAACGGCGCAGATCGTCTGGAGCGTCTTGCCGAGACCCATGTCGTCCGCGAGGACCGCGCCGAGGCCGGCATCGCGCAGGAAGCAGAGCCAGTCGACGCCTTCGGTTTGATAAGGCCGAAGCGTCGCGTTCACGCCTTCGGGGAGTTGCACGTGCGGGATCCCCTCGAACGACTCGGCGAGAGGCGTAAGCTTCGCCAGCGCGGGGGGGCGTTCGACATCGAGCGCGTCGCACAACTCGGCGAGCGCGGGCTTCAACGCCGGAGCGACGCGTCCATCATCCTCGCGCGCAGCGACCAGATCCGCGACGAGGTGCCCGTACTTCGCGATCCACCCGTTCGGAAGCGGCGCCCATCCTCCGCCTTCGAGCGGCACGAGGTCGATTCCTTCGCGGTGGGCATGGAGCACGGCTGCGGCGCTCGCGCGGACGGCTTTCTGTTCGCGCGCGTCGGTGCCCTCGGGCAGTTCGAAATCGAGATCGAAGCCGTCTTCGCGCACGATGAATCGCGGCACGAGCTCGCGGTCGCCGAACGCCGCGGCGGCCCGGTCGCCTTCACCCGCGTCCCACGCGCGGAGCTTCTTGGCGAACCGCCCCACGTCGACGCCGGAGAATTCGGAACGCCGTTCGATCACGAGCCCGAGCGCATCGCGCAGTCGGTGTACCAGCGCGGTCTCCGCGGCGGGCTTGCGCACGGGGACCACGTCGCCGAGTAGCACCGTCTTGCCCTTCTCGATGCGCGCGACCGGCGGGTCGCCGTACACGATGCGCGGAACGACGGACATCGTGTGCCCGACGTGCGCGAGCGCGAACTGTACGTGTGGCGCGACATCGTCCACGCGCTTCGGCAAGTGCGCCCCGCGCGTGTCGATCGGGATGCGCGCTTCCAACGTCGGAAGCACGTCGAGCACGAGTTCGACGACCTCGCCGCCATTGAACGAACGCGTGCGCGGCAGCTTCTCGTACTTCTCGCCGCACAGATCGACGTCGCGAATCGCACGCAACCCCTCGCGCGTCGCCACCACACCGCGACCGAGGACCTCGCGCACGTCCTTCTCGCGGTCGAGCAGCAGAGAGAACCCGCCGTTCTTCTCCGCCGTGACGACACCGCGCGCGGTCGCTGCGGGGTCGAGCACTTTCACCGGCGCGCCGTCGAGCCTCACGTCGTCGCTCGTCACGAGCGCATCCATCACTTCGCGGCGTTTGTCCGCGGACATCGCGTTCCACGCCTGCGTGCCCAGCGCGCGCTCGATCGCGCGATCGCTCGCATTGCGTTCGCTTCGTGAAGCCACCGACTCGTCATCGAACGCGTGATCGCGCCCTTCGCTGACGATTACGCGCGTGAGTTCCACCTCGGAACCTCGCCGCGCGAGACGATAGCCCACGTGCCCGCGCGCCCCTGCCGTCGCGAGTGAAGCCCCGCGTTTGCGCGCATCGATGATCGCGATCGTCGCCGCCGCCACGTGCGGACACGGATCCGCGCTGCCACCGCAGTCGCACGCCCATTCAGGACCGTCTGCGTAGAGAACGACGGTAGGTGCCGTTTCCCATCCCGGCACGACCACCGTGAGCGTCGCTTCCGCCGCGTCTTCGCGCACGATCGCCACGACGCCCGCGGCCGCCAGCTTCGTGCCTTGCGCATAGATCGCCGGCGCGCATTTCTTCCGCACGGCCGCGGCAATCGGATCGATCGGAAACTCGGACGACGACATCGTCGCGATGCATAGCGCGGATCGATCGTTCGACGCTCGTGTGTCCAGCCCGGCCGCGTGCGCCGAACGTATGGCCAGCCCGTAGTAGATTGGCGATTCGCGTTACCGAACGCGTCACTCTCCAGACTCCGCGCGCCGAGAAAAGCGACGTTCTCACCCCACGGGGGTGATATCCGCTGCCGGGGTCGCGTGGTCGGATCGCTTCACTCATGGAGGGAACGATGCGGCACATTGGCAACCTGATTCACGACGAACCGGTTCAGATCTCTTTCTCGGGCCGGAAGTCGAACGCCGCGAACATGCGACTGGCGATCTCACTCGGCCGCCCCGGCGGGAAGCTCCAACTGCTCTGTCGTCCCGGCGACGTCGCGGAATGCAGCCTCGAGGGTGACTGGTCGGCAGCCGGGAACGTCGTGACCATCGAGGTCTTCTCGGTAGACGGCGACTCGGGCGTGCTCTCGGTCGATCAAACCTCGGGCGGACTTCGCCGGTTCGACATCACGGGCGGCGAACCGCGCGTGTTTCACGTTATCCCGGCGAGTTCCGCGTCGGGGCAGCATTCCACCTCGAGCGTGTCGACCAGCAAACTCGCGATGTAGCGCTCGCGCGGTCCGCCCGGTGCAGGTCCTCCGGGTATGCGACCTCGCTTCATTTCGGCAGTACTCACGTTGTCCCTCACGCTGGGCTCGAGCGTCGCGACTGCGCAGGCGGCCATGCCCGCGACGTCGCCCGCCGAGTCGCCGGTGATCCAGGTGATTCGCGGGCGCGCGATGCCACCCGGCACGACGATCGACGCAGTGATGGACAACACCATCGCGTCGGGAGCGTCGCGTGTGGGAGACATGTTCACCGCGACGATCGATTCCACCGTTCTCGACGAACTCGGGCGACGGGTATTCCCCGCGGGAAGTCGGTTGATCGGCCGCATCGTGGCAGCGAGTGCCGCGACGGACGCGGATCAGAACGCGCGGCTCGACGTGTCGATCGACGCGCTCGGCGTGCGTGGCGGCGTGCTTCCGGTCGATGCTCGGATCACGCGCATGGAACGCGTGAATCAACGTTCGCGTGACGACGCGATGATGCACGCGCAGGTTCCGGCGGGGTCGCACGTGAGCGTGACGCTGACCGGCGTGGTGCCGCTCGCTCAACTCGAGAACATTCACTCGGGCGCAATCGGCGGCGGCCCGACGCTGCGCTGACCTCGCGGTTCAGAGCACGTCGATGCTCGTCGCGCGCGCTTCGAACGCGGTTCCGCCGTCGACCTGCGCGCGTGCCCCCGTGACGGTGTAGTGCCCGACGCGCGGGAGATGAAACGTGAATCGAAAGCTCGCCTCGCGTTGCGGAGACGCGATCACGCACTCGACAGCGCGAGCACCGACGTGGAACCCCTCGAGGGCACCCGACGCGACGAGCGCACGGAGCGACGCGGCATCGGGATCCGCGTAGGCAGGGAGGGGGATCGACACACGGGCGACGCGTCCCGGTACCAGGTGCGCGAGTCGAACGTCGAGGGGTATCGATGCATCGTTGCGGGCGCTCGGCGGGAACGTTACGTCGAGGGTCGGCGCATTCGCATCGACAGCGGGGGCGTTTGCTCGCCAGCGCTGATGATCCACGACCACGCGTGCCGTGAGCGCGCCGTCGTAATGAACCGAGATGCGATGCGCACCGCGTGGCAGGTCCTGCAACTCGATATGACGGAGCGCGAGGGTACTGGCCCACGGATCGGCGGCATCGATCGTCGTGTCGGCGATTACGCGTCCGTCGAGTTCCACGTGCACGTGCGCGCCGGCGGATTCGTGACCGAGCGGAAGCCGCGTGAGCGCGCGAATCGCCCATGCGGTCCCACGGAGGTTGTGCCATCGCCCCCACTCGCCGCGCGTCGCGAGGAGGTACTCGACCGCGTCGTGGGTGCGCGCGTCGTCGTCGAGCCGATGCACGCGCTCGAGTGCGTCCAGCGCGACACCGGTCGCTTCGATGCCTCCGCCGAACGCGTCGAACCATCCGGGCTCCCAATGACGCTCGTGGCGCGCGGAGAGAAGACGATCGATGGTCACCGACGGCAGCGTGTCGTCGATCGCGGCGAGCGCTCGCGCTGCATGCGCGAGTTCGAGCGGCGAACTCGACGAGCGCGTCACGATGGATTGCAGCGTCGGTCGCAGCGCCGCGAGCGCGTCGGCAACTTCGTCCTGCCGCATTGCCCGCGGGAGCGACGACAGTGCGGATGCTGCTTCGGCCTGCAGTACCGATGCGACACGCTCACTGTTTCCCTCCCACGCGGCGATCGCATGGGCGTCGACGAGCGTATGTCGCAGCACCTGACGCGCGACGAATTGCGCCGTCGTCGACAGCGCGGTCGGTGGAACCGGCAGCCCCGCGTGATCGGCGCGCGCGAGCACTTCGAGCACGAACGCGGTCAGCGTCGCGTTCGACCGACGTTGCGGCCACCAGCCATATCCGCCATCGACGTTGGACGACGCGATCAATGCAATGAGCGCTCGGGCCGCGCGGGCGCGAACCTCCCGACCGTTCTGACTTCCAGCCGGAATGCCGGCGGCGGTGAGTAACGATGTCGCGACATCGAGTTCGGTCGCGATCGACTCGACGTCGCTACCGAGCACCGTGTCCGCCGCAGCGAGAACCGCGGTCAGGTCCGCGACCGTGGGAAAGGCAATCGAGAGCGTGTGAACGGCGTATCGATCGGATGCGTCATCGAACGTCAGTGCGTAATCGCTCCCCGCGTGCACGTCCCCTTCCTCGCGCGATCGCGCGGGCACGCCCGCGGGCTGGACGTAGAGCGTTCGCTGCCCACGATCGATGATCGTCGGCGACGTCGCATCGAAGTGATCGCTCGCGCGTCCGGCTCTCCCTGCGGTGACTTCGAACGACGCGGTTTCGGTTCCGTGCGCGGCAACGTCGACGTCGAGCGGAGACGTCGCGCGCACCGTGATGTCGTCCGAATGCAATCCGAGCGAAGCGTGCACCGGTGCGTCGCCGAGATTCCGCGCGGCCATCGCCACCTGCGTACGATCCCCTTCGACCAGTGTCGGAGGCAGATCGCTTCGCACGTAGAACGGCTGGCGCACCGGGATCTCCACGCGGTGTACGCCGATGCCGCCGTGCCGATCGGTCGCGATCAGCGAGATCTGTTGCCGCGTCACGCTATCGGGCATGTCCACGTCGAACGTCACCACGCCCTCGCGTGCATCGAGTGCGGGGAGCCACGCGGCCGTCTCGGCGAAGTTCGTGCGCACGACGAGACGCGGCGGCTCTTGCGCCTGCGCGCCCCGCCCCGCCCCGTGCCCCATCGTTCCGATGTTGCCGAGACCGATCGTCCCTTCGCCCGTTCCACCCCCGCCCCATCCGGTTCCCGTCGCGCCGAGGCCGCCATAGCCGAACGCATCGCCGAGTGAGTCGCCGGTCATCGAACCGAAGGGCGAGACAGCGCCCGCCGAACCGCCACCCGGTGCGCCGAGCGCGGCGAAGATGCCGCCTTGCGCCACCATGCGGCGACGATCGACCCCAGCGCGTCGAAGCGTGAGCGCCCCGCTCGAGCCGTCGACCGCAATCCATCGCTCGTCGCGCCCGTTGCCCGCGCTGTGAAAACCGAACGAGTAGGGCCACCCGATGTCGTATCGATCCGCGCCCCAGTTCCGCTGCACGACGGG
Source organism: uncultured Myxococcales bacterium (assembly GCA_966212315.1). Taxonomy (GTDB): domain Bacteria; phylum Myxococcota_A; class Polyangia; order Polyangiales; genus CBIHQZ01. The sequence goes on along the minus strand of CBIHQZ010000010.1, from coordinate 5,704 downwards.
CCATGTGAGCGTTTGCGCGCCGGTGCTCGCGAGAACCTTCTGCTCGGGATTGTAGAAGCGGTCTCGCGGCGCGTGCTCGAGCGGATCGAGGAGCGAGATCACTGCCTGATCGACGACCGATGCGCCGATGCGTGCATCCACCGGATGACCGTCGCGCGTGACGTGCGCGCGAACCGTCATTCGCGAGCCGGGCGCGACTTCGGCAGGCAGCGGTTCGAGCGTGACATCGAGTGATGCACCGGGAACAACAGCGACGTTCTGCCCGTCGGTGACGAGCCCCACCGCACTCGGATCGCGCATACGATCGGGCGGCGCGGCGCTGGCGTAGAGCGTAAGGAGCATCGAGCCCCACGACGGCGCAATGAATCGCGCGTGACCGATCGGCACACGCCCGCTTCGATCGATGGCGATCGCGAACGAGTCGATGATTGCGCCCGACGAGTCGACGACATCGGCATGCACGACGTCTTCGACCGGCACGTAGTTCGCCGGAAACCGGACGGTGACATCGACCGGCTCGCGCTCGCGAAGCGTGGTCTGCGCGACGGTCGACTGCATCGGATGCACTTCGCTCGGTTGCAGGCTCGCGTCGGCAATCGCACCGTCGACGTCGTCCACCAGTGCTTCGAGGCGTGCGTGGGAACGCGGCATCGCGAATCGAAAGTGAACGACGCCGTCACTGTCGGTGTTTCCCGTGAGCGACTCCGCGAGACCTCGCAGCGTGACGGGCTTCGACCGCACGACGACGTGTTCGAGGTCGACGATCCGCACCGTTGCGTCGACCCGTTCGCCAGGCGCGTATTCGGTGCGGTCGAGTTCGATCGTCGCGGTGTACGGATTACGGGCGAATCGCAGCGTGCGGTGAACCGTGTCACTGCGTGCGTGGTCGTCGCTCACCACGAGATTCACGTCCATGCGCTCTCCGTCGCGCAGCACCGCGCGCGCTCGAGCGAGGACCGTCTCGGGCAGAACGAATCGATGCGGTCCGGAACCTTGCACGGCGCGCGTGACGATCGGAACGTCGGCACCGTCGATCGTGGCGGTGATCGCGACGCGTCCTGCAACGAACGGAGCACCGTCGAAGTAGTGAAGTCGCACCTCGAAAGGGAGCACGTGCATCGCGGGCGTGAGGAACTCGCCGAGCGTGTGCTGCACCTCGATCACCGGCGGAACGAAACGCTGCACGCGAACGTGTGCCTCGGCGGTTTCCGTGCCCGCCGTGGCGACGAGCGCGTAGCGCCCTTCCGGCAAGTGCGCGGGAAGCGCGACGTCGAGCGCCCCCGTTCCGAAGTCGTCCGTGGTGAGAGGACCACCGCCCAGCGGCGTGCCGTCTTCGCGCCGCAGCGAGAGGGTCACCGTCTGGTTCGCGACCGGAACGTAGTCGCCCCGCAGTCGCCAGGCGATCGCACGCGCGTGCAGCGTCTGGCCCGGGTTGTAGACGCCGCGGTCGGTGTACACGTACACGACCGGCCGCTCGAACGACGACGTGCGGTCCATCGCGCCGTACTGCGCAGTGGCGACGTAGCTCTGCGCATCGCGATGACAGATCACCGTGAGCACGCGCTCGCGAGGGTCGCCGTCGTGCGTGTCGTGATCGTCCGCCGAGTGGGGCCGCGGTGTGCGTCGAAATGCGAAGTCGCCGTTCGAGTCCGTACGACCGATCTGATGATTCCCCGCGTAGACCTCGGCGCGCTCGCACGGATGCAGATCCGGCGTCGTGGCGACGACGTGAACGAAGGTCCCTTCATCGCTCCATGCTTGATACGGCGAGTCGACGACGATGCGCAGCGGGGCCGGCTCGATCGGGAGATCGAGCGGTAGCGGGCCTCCGTCGCCGGGCGTTCCGAGTCGCACGGTGATCGTGTCGGGTGGAAGCGATGGATGCGCAGCGGCCGGCGCGGACGCATCGGTTCGCGCGGCGCTGATCGCACGGGCGCGCTGCGTTGGCGATCGGTGGAAGCGAGCGCGCACCGCGCGACATCCGACCGACGAGGAAGCAATGGCGAGCAGTGCCAGCAGTGCGCTGCGATGTCGGGTCATCGTGGGTGCCGTCTCCGCGCGACGAGTCGCGTGGCCGAACTGACACTCGGACGGTGCGGAAGTTCTCGGAGAGGCACGCGCGGAGTCATCCGCCCGCGAGAATCAGCGGGGGCAGGAAGTCGCGAGGGTCGTGCACGAGACGAAGCTGAAGTCCGCATGCATCGGATCCGAAGTGGGGTGGTCTCCGCCCTGGATGCCGCCGATGTATCGGAGCTGCGCGCCCGCGCCGGTGACCACGTCGGTGCACGAGATCCAGCCGTCGAACGAATCGTCGCCGACGTTGTTGATGTGAACCTGGCATCCGCCCGGCGCCATCGTGTTGGCCTGTGTCGGGAAGTACAGGCTCACCGACGTGTTCGACATGTCCGTGTTCGGACCGGCGACTTCGCCGCAAAGGTTGATCCCCTCGCCGTCGGTGATCACGCCGGTCGTCGAGTTGCCGATCGCGAACCGGATGCGACGCGCTCCGCCCGCCGCGGCGGGCGTCACGGCGCACGAGACGACGTGGCCCGAGCCGTTGGTCTGCGCGTCGATGAAGACCTCGCTGGTCGCGCAGTTCGGGTTCGTCGCCGTCATCCGGCACCCGGTGTTGTAGTGAACGCTGCCCGTCAGCGGGACCGGCGGCGGGCCGCAATCGCTGACCCACGCACCCACGAGAACGAGTCCCAGCACTGACAGTAGACCACGACGCATCGAGCATCCTTTCGTACGGCCGACGAGCGCGGCCAAGCTTCGCGCGGAAGCTACCACCGCAGGAAACGATGGCGCCAGTTCGCGGGCGTGGGTTCGGTTCGAGAGAGACGGGGGGCGAAGTGTCGCAGCGAAGCGCGTTCAGACGCCTATTCGCTCGCAGCGAATGCCTGCGCGAGGTCGGCGCGCAGGTCGTCGACATGCTCGACGCCAACCGAGACACGGATGAGCCCGTCGTCGATCCCGAGCACCGCGCGGGATTCTGCCGGAACCGAAGCGTGCGTCATCAATGCAGGATGTTCGATGAGCGACTCGACGCCTCCGAGACTCTCCGCGCACGCAAACACCTTCACGCTCGCGAGGAACTTACGCGCGCGTTCGAGCGTGTTGCCTCCGGGACCGGCGTCGATGACGAACGAGATCATCCCTCCCGGCAGCCGCATCTGTTTCCTCGCGACGGCCGCGCCCGGATGTTCCGCGAGCCCGGGGTAGAACACCTTCTTCACGGCCTTTTGCGTACCGAGCCATTGCGCGAGAGCGGTCGCGTTCGAACTCGCGCGCTCCACGCGCAGATGCAGGGTCTTCAGTCCGCGCAGCACGAGAAAGCAATCAAAGGGCGACGGAACCGCACCGAGCGCGTTCTGCAGAAAACGCAAACGCTCGGCGATCGCATCGTCGGACGTGACAGCCGCGCCGCCCACGACGTCGCTGTGTCCGTTCAGATACTTCGTCGTCGAGTGGTAGACGATGGTCGCGCCGAGTTCGAGCGGACGCTGGATCACCGGCGTCGCGAACGTGTTGTCGACGACGAGCGGCACGTTCTTCGACTTCGCGATGTCCGCCAGCGCGGCGATGTCGAACACCTTGAGCGTCGGGTTGGTCGGCGTCTCGAGCCAGACCATCTTCGTCTCCGGCCGCAGCGCGTCGCGCAAACGCGTCGGATCACTGAAGTCCACGAACGACGTGGCGATCCCCATCGGCTTGAAGACCTTGTCGAGGATGCGGAACGTGCCGCCGTACACGTCGTCGCCGCACACCACGTGATCGCCCGGCTTCAGCATGTGGAGCAACGTGGTCGTCGCGCCGAGACCCGATCCGAATGCGAACCCGTGCTTGCCGCCTTCGAGTTCGGCGATGCACGCCTCGAGCGCGTTGCGCGTCGGATTGCCCGAACGCGAGTACTCGTATCCCTTGTGAACGCCCGGCCCCTCTTGCGCGAACGTGCTCGAGAGAACGATCGGCGTCATGACGGCGCCCGAAGTGGGATCGGGATGCTGGCCTGCGTGAATAGCGAGTGTTTCGATCTTCATGGCGGCGGAACGCTATCACGCAACCTTCGACACGCTCGGTCGATACGAGCGGCCATGCGCCCATCTCGCACCGCGTCACGCCTCTTCCTCGTGCTGCTCACGACGTTCGCACTCGCAGCACCCGGATGCCTCCCGTCAGCACCGCTGATCCGCCAGGCCGCGATGATGAATTCGCGCGGCGTCGCGCAACTCGCAGCCGACGATCTCGACGCCGCGGAAGCGAGTTTCCGCCTCGCGCTGGAATACAACGACCGGTACTCCGAACCGCACTGCAACCTCGGTCTCGTCGCGCTTCGCCGGGGTCAGCTCCGCATCGCGCGAGGTCACTTCCGGGCGGCAATCTCTCGCAACCGTGACTTCGCCACCGCGTGGACGAACCTCGGCGTCGCGCTCTCGCGTCGTGAAGACAGCGCCGACATCGAGGCATCACCGTTGCACGCAGCGGATGCGTATCGTGAAGCACTCGCCATCGATCCCGCCATCGTCGAAGCGCGCGTGAATCTCGTTCGCACGCTCCTCTCGACCGGCGCCGCCGGCGAAGCGCTGGCGCAGTCGCGCCGATTGGTGCAGTTGGACGATCGGAACGTCACCGCGCAACTCCTGCGCGCCGAATCCGCGCTCGCAGCACACTCGGTCCGCGAAGCCGCCGAGGCCGTGACGATCGCGCGAGTGCTCGATGCCCGCGACCTCGACGTGCGAATGGTGGGCGCTCGGGTCGACATCGTCCTCGGTGCAACCGGGGCCGCGCGGCGCGCCCTGCGCGAACTGGTGAACGAACCCGCGATGCACGTCGAAGCGCGCGCTCTTCTCGCCGCCATCGCGATGGCCGAAGGCGACGTCACGACCGCTCGCCAGGAGATCGCAGCAGCCGGCCCCGGGATCGAAACGAACGCCGCCGCGCGCGCGGTCATTGCGCGACTCGGCACGAACCGTTGAATCGATTCAGCCGCTCTCGAGCGCGACGCGAACGCGCCACACCTCGGCATCGCCGACAGTGTGCGGAAGATATCGATCGTACCGGGTGATCGTCGGCCCGCGCGCCACCAGGGCGACGCTGCCCGTCGTCTGAGGCGCTACGAAGAACAGTTCTCCGCGATGCCGATAGCACGCCTCGCCGGCGCCCGATGCCGCGGGCGAGAGATCGACGATGAGTTCGAAATCGCCCGTACGCTTCGCGAGTTCGTCACGCGTGAGCACGTAGCCGCCGCGCGCGAGACGCGTCACGTCGGCTGCCGATGCGACGAGTGTCGTCCGCACGATCGACGACGCGAGTGCGATCCACGGACCGAGCCACGGCTCACCCGGTGCGAGCGCAGCGCGCAGATAGCGTCCGAGGTCGGCGCGCGGACACTCACGCCACGCGTGCAACTCGAAGTGCGCCCGCGCGTTCGCGCATTCGTGCGCATCCAGCGCGCCTTCGAGTGCGATCGCCGGAAGCGTCTCCGCGCGAAATCGTGCGCCGAGCGCTTCGAGATCGAGATCGGCCCTCACCGGTAGAACCATCCCGAAAGCGAGAGCCGTACCCCACCGATCACTTCGCGGACCTGATGCAGCGAGCGATCGCCGACATCGAAGAGCACGAGTCGATTGGGGATGGCCGCGATACGTACCGCGGGCGTCGTCGAGACGAATTCACCGCTCGCGAACACGCCGTCGAACAGCTC
>CBIHQZ010000009.1:0-21003 GCA_966212315.1 uncultured Myxococcales bacterium | reverse complement strand
CCTCCCCCCGTCATCCCCGTCGATCGCCCCCTTTCAGCGAGGAATTCAGCTGATACGATCGGCCCGCCTCCCGTCCGAGCATCCCGTGAAACACTGGCCCCGTGGTTGCAACGGTCGCACGCCGAGGCTCGGCGAAAGGAGCTTCCGCACGATGAACAAGCTCGCACTGACCACGTTTGCTCTCGGTATCTCGCTCGCGGCACCGTCCGCGTTCGCACAGCAGGCGTGCCCGCCCGGCTCGTGGCTCTGCGCCGACATCACCATCGGTGGTGGCGTCGTGGCACCGCCGCCGGTCGTCGCACCGATGCCGTACTACCAACCGCCGCCTCCCGTCGTGGTGATCCCGCCGCGCCCGCGCGTGTACCTCGTCCCGCCGCCCCCCGCGCGCGTGTACGTGGCCCCGCCGCCGGTGATCGTGTATCAGCCCGCGCCGGTCTATCAGCAGCCGGTCTACTACCAGCAGCCCGCGCCGCGGTACGTCCTCCCGCCCGCGCCGCGTCGCGGTTACGTGGGCCTGCAGCTGGGCGTCGCCGGTTCGTACATCGGCAACGGCTCGGCGATGGGCGGCGTGAACGGCGGTCTGCGCTTCCGTGGCCAGGGTCACTTCGGTGGCGAATTGTCCGTGGGCGTGTTCGGCGGTCGTGACTTCAACGGCGATGCGCGCACCGAGGTGCCGGCTTCGTTGAACGCGCTCGTGTACTTCAATCCGCAGAACCGCTTCCAGGTGTACGGCCTGATCGGCGCGGGTGTGGGCTGGGCACATGCCGAGTACGCACCGAACAACCGCAACGCACACGGCGGCCTCGCCGGGGCGGACTACGGGTACTTCGGTGGAAACCTCGGTCTCGGTGCCGAACTCCAGCTTTCTCAGCGCTTCTCGCTCTTCGCCGACGTGCGCGGCTTCGTGCGGACGCGCATCGATCGCAACGCCAGCTCGAACCCCGAGTTCTCGCGTGTGAACGTGCTCGGTACGCTCGAGTCGACCAACGTATCGGTCGGTCTCCTCGGGCAGGTCGGCGCGGCGCTCTACTTCTAAGCGTCGTCTCCGCCTATTCAGTGTCCGAAATGCGTCCCCGCGAGCTGGTCTCGCTGGGACGCTTCGGTTTCTCCGTCCACATCCTCGCGCTCGACATCGCCACCGAGACGCGATTCGCTGGCGCAATGATCCGACGATCGCGGCCGACTTCGCTCGCGTTGCTTCTCGCATCCTCCCTCGCTGCGTGCAGCCCGGTCGCACCGCGCGACGCCGGAGTCGACGCGCTCGATGACCTCGCCGACGACGCCGACGCGCAAGCCCTCCCGGCCGACGCTCGCATCGTCGGTGTCACGACGCGCACATGGACGGATCCGACGCGCACGACGCCGGCCAACGGAGACGCGGGCGCACACGACGGCCGCACGCTCGCCACCGAGGTCTGGTATCCGGCACTCGGCATCGCGGGGACGGAGGGACGCGACGCGCCGCCGGTCAGTTCCACCGCGGGCTATCCGCTGGTGCTTTTCGTTCATGGCTCGAGCGGCTCGCGGCGAACGTCGGCGTCGATCACGCGCGCCCTCGCAGGGGCCGGTTTCGTCGTCGCAGCGGCGGACTTTCCGCTCACCGCATTCGGCACACCCGGCGGGGCGAGCGACCTGCACGTCGACGATCAACTCGGGGATCTGCGATTTCTGGCCGACCAGCTCGACGCCGCCTCGCGCGATGACAGCGACCTGCTCGCCCATGCGATCGATGCCACGCACTACGTCGTTGCCGGCCATTCCACCGGAGGCACGGTCGCGCTCCTCGCCGCCTACGCGCCGGACATCCACGACGCTCGCGTCGCCGGCGCGGCCGCGCTCGCTCCGTGCGCATGCTTCTTCAACGACGTTCTATTCACAACGCGCTCGATGCCGCTGCTCGTGATGGCAGGCACCGACGATCACTTCGTGCCGTACGAGAACAACGGCGCGCGCGCGTACGCTCTCGCGACGCCACCGAAGGACATGGTCGCGCTCGTGGGGGGCAACCATCTGTACTTCACGGATCTGCGCGTATCCGACGACACGCTCATGCCGATGCCGACGACTGCGCACGACGACATCGCGATCGCGCTCGCACGCTACGGCGGCACCGCGTGTGATCCGAGCCCCGCGCCGGGCGCCGATCCACTGATGGCGTTCGACGCACAGCATCGTCACACGATCGAATGGCTCACCGCCTTCGCGAACGCGACACTCCGCGGCGACGGGAGTTCACTCACAGCACTGCGCGCGCGAGCCGATGCCGACCTGCGCGCGCAACATCAGCCGTGAGACGCGATCACTTCGGGAATTCGTTCGCCTCGACCCACTTGGTCGTTTCCGAAAGTCCGCCGATCAGCTTGCCGTCGAGAAACACCATCGGGAACGTCGGAAAGCCCGCCCAGAGCTTGATCGAGAGACGTTCCTTCCACTTCGACAGATAGCTTCCGTACTCGAGGTACGTGAACTTCACGCCGCGCGCGTCGAGGAACTTGCGGACGTTCTTCACGACCGGGTTCTGCGCCATGCCGACGACGACGACGCGGTCGCGGTTCACGGTGGCGATGACTTCATCGAGGGTGGTGCGGTGAAAATTCGCGACGACGTCGCGGGCGAGATCGCTGACTTTGTCGGAGGCGAGGACGGGTCGTTCCATGGCGCGCACTCTTGGCGACGGAATCGCCGCTTGGCAAGAGGGTGGGCCGCGAATGCGGTCAGCGCGCCGGCGAAGTGGTCTCGCAGCGACGGATCCGCTCGAACGCCGCGAGCGTGTCTCCGCCGACTTCGCGCGCATGTGCTTCGAGTGCCGCGAGTTCGGCGAGGCGACGGATCCGTTCGAGCCGCGCTTCGTCGCGATCGTCCGCGCGGGCCAGCGCATCGGCGGTGTCTTCGAGACGTTCGATCGCGCCGAGATACGGTTGCGCAGCGCGCACGAGCGCATCGGCCGCGGTCGCCGGGAGCGCTGTGACGTCGGGTGAGTTCACGCCGCCGACGCGGTGCGCGAGAACCGCATCGCGCAATGCCGTGTGCGCGGCCGCCCGCGCGGCATCGGCCGCATCGAGTGTTTCGCAGAGTGCCGGCGCACAACGTGTGCGCCGCGCCCGCGCATCGCGAGCGAGATCGGCGAACGTCACGGTGTCGTCGAGTCCCGCCGCGGTGAGCAGCGCGTGCGCCACGTCGCGAACCGAGGCACGCGCCGAACCGAGCGCAGCCCGTACAGCGACCCGACCCGCAGTCGCGCGAGACAACCATGCGCGGTACCGACCGCGGAGAAACTCTTCGGAGCTGCTCGTCGGCACGTCGGTCGTCTCGTCGCGCAGGAGCGCGTACGAATGCGCTTCGTCGTACGACACCGCCCCGTCGCCGTCGCGATCCGCATCGTTTGCCGCGCGACCATCGCGACTGCGCCCGCCGAGCGCGGCGAAGAACCAGGTCGTGTAGTCGTCGTAGTGCGTCTCGTCGGTCTCCGGTGTGCAACCGGCCGATTCACGATCCGGAGGCGCAGCGAAGAACCCGCATCGATCGTGTTCCGCGACCGGACGGCGCGGGTCGCCGCCCTGATGCACGAGCGCCGCGAATGCGCCCGAGAAGCATTGCGACATCACGCTGACGACACGGCGTGCCGGCGGCTGTCGATCGAGCAGTACGCCGAGTCCACGCACGTCGATGTCCGTGGCTCCCCAGAGCACGATGAAGGCATTGTCGTGCCGCGCCGTGTCGCGGCCGTGGTCGGTGACGTAGAAGAGCAGCGGAGCCGGCGACGCCTGCGTAGTGGCGCGGTCGGCATCGCGACGAAGGGTTCTTTCGACATTGGCGAGATCCGCGGACTCGGCGCGCAGCGTGTGCCCGACGAGACGTCCCAGCGCATTGCGACTCTCGGCGGCGCCGGTGTGCAACAAACCGAGCGCGTAGAGACGCCGGCGCTCGATCGGGTCGGGCTCTTCGAAGTGAACGTCGGGCGCGGGATCGTCACCGTCGGCGAAGAGCGTTTGCATCGCGCTCGGCGCCACGCCGAGTTGCGTGGCCGTATCGATCACGAATCGCACGTTGCGCTCGTGCGCGATCGCGTTGCCCTCGGCGTCGCCTGCGCCGCTCAACGCGATCAGCTGCCACGGTGAATGCGCCGCACTCGCTTCGGGCGCGCTGCTGCGTTGCGCCGGGCGCGTTTCGACGGTCGACGGTTGTTCGACGGCGACGGGACGTACCGGCGGGGGCTGACGTGCTCCATCGCGACGGCATGCGAGTCCGGCGAACCCGAGTGCGAGCAGCATCGAACGCGCGCGGCGCTGCATACATGTCGAATGTAGCAGCCGGCGCGCACGGCGCGTGGGTTACGCGCGGGGCGCCGGTGGCGGCGTGCTCGGCGTCGTGCGCGGTGCCGTCTGATCGGCATGGCCACATCCGCGACGGGTCAAGCGCTTGCGCAATCGCGCCATCACCATCGCAGCGTCACTCGGAACCATGCACGCGGTCGGACTGACCGGCAGCGAGGCCCAGCGTCCGCACTGCCGACACTCCGCGCGGAAGAGCACCAGCGGGTCACCGTCTGTGGTCCGAACGCGACCGCCCTGGATGAACGCGATGCTCATGGCGTGTCAGAGTCGCGCCGCTTTCACGCGGCGTGAATAGCTCGCCGTCGCGGGGATGATACTGGTGCGCGCAAGTCGATCGCCGCGTTGACCGGCGACCCGGCGGTCACGTTGCGGGTGGCGCCGGGGCGTTCGTCGTGAGCACGCGAATCACTTCATCGGCGTGAATCGCGGGGTCGACGTTCGGAAACACGCGCATCACGCGACCACCGGCATCGATGACGAACGTGACGCGCGCATCGAGCCCGAAGATCCTTCGGACCCCGTATGCATCCGCGATGCGACCATCCGTATCGGCGAGTAGCGGAAACGCAAGGTGGTGCTCGTCGGCGAATCGCCGATGCGATGCAACGTCGTCGCTCGAGACGCCCAGCACCTGCGCGCCTGTTGCAGCGATCCGATCCCACGCATCACGAAAGGCACACGCCTCGCGCGTGCATCCGGGAGTGCCGTCGCGTGGGTAGAAATAGAGCACCACTGCGTGGCCGCGAAACTCTGCGAGCGTGCGCTGGGCACCATGCTGATCGAGCGCGCGAAAGTCCGGTGCGGTCTCGTGCGTCGTGACCAGCCCGACCCCGCCGTCACGACGACGCACGGGGCCGCACGCGCCCAGTGACACGAGCGAGAACAGCACGGCGAGCCGAGCGTTCGCTCGCAATGCTTCGCGCCGCGCGGTTCGCTTCACTTCGATCCTTCGGAGGTCGCGCCGCGTCGGAATGCCACCTCGCGTTCGTAGATCCGCATCACGCTCATCGCCAGTGCCATGATGACCGGGCCGAGTACGAGGCCTACGACACCGAAGACCTCGATGCCGCCGAACAGCGCTACGAACGTCACCAGCGTCGGTGTTCCGTCGTGCGCACCGACGAGTCGTGGACGAATGCCGTAGTCCGACACGCCGACCACGATGAACGCGCCGTAGCCCAGCAAGACGATGCCGGCGACGACGTGCCCGGTGGCGAACAGGAAGATCGCGGCGGGAATCCAGATGACGAGCGTGCCGACGACCGGAACGAGCGACGCGATCGCGGTCGCAGCGCCGAGCAATGCGGCTTCGGGAACGCCGGTTGCCCAATATCCGAACGCCGACAGAATGCCCTGCGCGATGCCGGTCGCGAGCGTTCCGAGGAGCACGGTGCGGCCCACGACGCGGAACTCTTCCAGCAGCGCGTGCGTGTGCCGCGGATGGAGCGGCGACATCGTCTCGAGCCGATGCACGAGCGTGTCCCATCGACGCAACGTGAAGTGCAGCGTGGTGAGCACGAAGAAGAGCGTGAGCATCGCGTCGAACATCGCGCCCGCGAGGGTGCCGGCCATCGACGTGAGGCGCGCCGCGAGACTCCCCGCGTACTCGGCGAGTCGTGCGTTCACGTCCGAGGTGCTGATGTGAAACGGACGAAGTCGTTCGCTGAGCCACACCGCGGCGGTACGCGCAGCGCCGGTCGGACCGAAGAGCGTGACCAATCGAGCCGACGCAGCGACGCCCCGCTGGATCACCAGATACGCGAACAGTCCCACCGTACCGAAGAGCGCGAGCGCAGCCAGCGTGACGGACAGCGTTGCAGCCACGTCGGGGCGCGGCGGCAGGTGACGATGCATGCGGCGATAGAGCGGCTGCAGCGTGAACGCCGAGAGCATCCCGAGAAGAAGTCCGATCCCGAGAGGCTGCGCGACCCACAGCATCGCGACGATCGCGACGAGTGCAGCGATGCCGAGTGCGCGATGCTCTCCCGATGAATACGGGGTCGCCGGCGGAATCGTCGTTTCGCTCGCACGCAGGTTCGTGGGCGTGTCGCGTGCGCCCGGTTGATCGTCAGAGTGCATGCGTTGGTTCCGTGGCCGCGAAGATTGTCACGGGCCGACTCTCATGTTCGCACGCCCCGCGCGCTACCATCGCGAAACCTTCATGAACCTCACCGCCGCGACGCTGCCGAGCCCTCGTGCGTTCCCGTTCGTCGGGCACCTTCCGTACTACTTTCACGATCCGCTCGGGTTCATCGAACGATCGGTGCGACGGCACGGCGACTATGTGCGCCTCGATTTTCCGCGCCTTCCGGTGATCCTGGTGAACCACCCCGATGCCATCGAGCACGTGCTCGTCACGGCGAACAAGTCGTTCGAGAAAGATCAGTTCACCCACGACCTGGGACGTCTCATCGGTCAGGGGTTGCTCACGAGCGAGGGCGATACGTGGCGAAGGCAACGGCGACTCGTGCAGCCGGCGTTTCATCGCGAGCGCATCCGCGGATACACCGAGTCGATGGTCTCCGAGACCGAACGCGCGGTGGTGTCGTGGCACGACGGTGAGCAACGCGACGTTCACGCAGACCTGATGCACCTGACTCTCGAGATCGTGTCGCGCACGTTGTTCAGCGCGGAAGTCTCGGGTGTGACTCGCGCGGTCGGCGAGGCGATGGAAGCAGTGATGGCGCATTACAGCGACCCGGTGAAGGTCGCGATCCCAGCGCTCGAAAAGCTGCCGATTCCATCCATCCGCCGATTCCACGCCGCCGAGATCCGCCTCGACGAAGTCATCCGCGACATCCTTCGCGGCCGACGCGCCGATGCACGCGAGCACGACGACCTGCTCGGCATGCTGCTCGCCGCGCGCGACGAAGACGGCTCGGCGATGACCGATCGCCAGGTGCGCGACGAAGTGATCACGCTGTTTCTTGCCGGTCACGAGACCACCGCGCTCGCGCTGTCATGGGCGTTCTATCTGCTCGGCAGCGAGCCCTCCGTGCGGGGCCGTCTCGAAGACGAACTGCGCAACGTACTCGGCGGTCGATCGCCGACGATGGCAGACGTCCCGAACCTCCCGTTCACCGACGCCGTGATCACCGAGACGATGCGGCTCTATCCGCCCGCGTGGATCATGGGGCGCAATGCGATCGCGCCGTTCGAACTCGCGGGGATGAAGTTCCCGATCGGGACGAACGTGTGGTTCTCGCAGTGGGCGATGCATCGCGACGCGCGCTACTTCGCCGATCCCGAGCGTTTCGTGCCGTCACGCTGGCTCGACGGACTGGCGAAGCGACTGCCGCGCTATGCGTACTTCCCGTTCGGCGGCGGCCCGCGTCAGTGCATCGGGAACATGTTCGCGCAGACCGAAGCCGTGCTGCTGCTCGCGACGATCGCGCAAACGCTCCGGTTGCATCTCGTGCCCGGTCAGCGCGTGGAGCCGATGCCCTCGATCACGCTTCGTCCCAAGCACGGCGTGAAGGTCAGGATCGAACGACGTCGGCCTTCGTGATGGAAGCACGCGCGGCGTTCCAATCGATGAGATCGACCGCACGCGGCGCCACGCGCATCTCGATCGTATCGCGCAGGCCGAGGCCGTCACCGGCGATCTGAAACGGCATCGGTCGCGAGAAGCGCAGCCGGAAGTGCGTCGTGAAGAAATCGTGCATGCCGGGCTCGGGGAACTCGCCGCGCCACAGCTTGAACATCTTGCGCGTCGCTTCGACGGGCGCTCGGTCGTACACGCGAAAGTTCACGTGTCCTGGCACGGCCTGCGCGAACGGGAACGCGCGAAAACCATAGCCCCACTCGGGCTCGGTACCGGCGGATGCGACGCCCATCGGTCCCTCGTAGAGAATGCGCGGCGGCGCTCCGTCTGCTTCCCGCATCGCGATCGGCTGTGCGCGCGAATCGAGCGTGAACACCTCACCACCGAGGTTCTCCACGAGCACTCGCGGCCGGCCGTCGCGCATCCCCGCGGTGACTTCGTCGGGCACCGTGTAGCGGAAGAGCGAATAGAGATAGCCGCCGAGGCCCTTGTGCAGCGCAGTGGCGACGCGCGAGCCGACGAGCTGTCCCGAGCGCTTGTCGAGATTGCGAAGGTAGTCGTTGATGAGACGCGCGTCCCACCCGAAGCCCGCGAAGTGGCACCAGGTGTTCTCCACGTCGATCATGTCGTAGCGATGCGTGGGGAGAGGCCACGGGAGCTGCGAGAGAATCTGCACGTCGTCGGCGAAGTCATTCGCGCCCGTCACGCGCGCCCACGCGTTGCCGGTGCCGAGTCGCAACACGCCGAACGTCGGAAGCCATCCACCCGATGCTTCGCGCACCAGGTTGATCAACTTCACGATGCTGCCGTCGCCTCCGCCACCGAGCACGACTTCGGGGCGTTCATCGGCGATGCGACGCGCGTGACGCCGAGCCTGATCGAAGTCTTCCGACACGAGCACCGTCGCATCGGGAAGCGCGTTGCGCAGCGCGCGAACGACCTTCGGGGTGACGTGACGTGCACGGAGATTGAGCAGCGCCGCGATGGGGCGTCCGCGTCCGACGGTCTGCATGATGGAGCGGACTCTACCCCGAACGCGATGCGGTTCAGACGGCGAGATCGGGAGGCGGACACGGGCCGCCGCAGAAGAGGCAGTTCCACGCGGGCTGACCGCCGGCGTTGCGGTTGCACTCGCAGTAATTGCACGAGCCGTTCATTCCGTACGTGCACCCCTCACGACACGCTCCGCCTTGCGTCGGCATCGTCGTCGGGCACTCGGTCGGCACGGCATCCCCGGCGCTGTCGCTGCGACGTGCGTCGGTCCGCGCGATCGATCCGTCATCGGGATACACCGCGCTCGCACAGCCAGTGATCGCCGTCCCGATTCCCGCGGCGAAAGCGAGTGCGCGCACAGTGCGAAGGTATTGAGGTAGTTCGTTCATGACATCGACCCCCTGAAGAGACTCGCCTCGAACGGGCTCGGTGACCAGCGGCCGGCGTTCGAACTCACCACGACATCGCGACGGGCGCAGCGCGATCGGTCACGGTGCCGTCGCCGACCACGCCGTGTTCGTTGCATCCCCAACAGCGCAGCGATCCCGCGCGGTCGAGCGCACAAGCAACGCCGCACGCATGACCGCCGGCCGCGAGACTCTCGCCACCCGCGGCGATCTGCACGACATCACGAAGCCCCTGCACGCTGGCACTCGGCGCCGATTGCGCGGCGCCCTGACCGAGCTGGCCGCGATCGCCATCACCGCCGCACGAAACGGTCCCCTCGCGAGAGCGCGCGCACACGAACGAACGTGACTCCGCGGGCGCTGGCAGTCCGTTCACCACGCGCGGAACGATCCCGCCCGACGTCGCGACTTCGATGCCGTGCAGACCGCTCGTCGATGGAGGCGACACCGGCGTGTTGGCGAAGACATCCCAGCACCGCACCGTGCCGCCCGCGAGCGCGGCACAGAGCGAAGAGCCGTTTGCTGCGAGTGAAGTCGCCCCGCGCACGGCGTTGCCCATCGGCGTGCGCCCCGCGGCGCCCAGCGTGCGCAAGGCGGCTCCCCAGCAACGCACGGTGCCGCCTGACAGTCGCGCGCAGCTGAATCCATCACCCGCGACGATCTGTTCGGCGTGGGCCACGCCGCGCACCGCGACCGGGTGCGTCTGCGCGGTGTGCGTGCCGTCGCCGAGTTCGCCATGCGCGTTCTCGCCCCAGCACTCCACGCTGCCGACGCTCGTTCGCACGCACGTATGCGCCGCGCCCGCTGCTACTTCGACCGCGTCGTGCACGCCTTCGACGTCGTGCGGAAGATCGTGCTCGCCCGTCGTTCCGTCGCCGAGTTGCCCGGCGTGATTGTCGCCCCAGCACTTCACGCCACCCGCGACGATCGCGCACGTGTGTCCTGCACCCGCGCTCACGAAGCTCGCGTTCTCGAGTTCGGTGACCAGCGGAAGGCGTCGATCGGTCGTCGTTCCGTCACCGAGCTGCCCGGTGGGATTCGCGCCCCAACAGCGGATCGTGTGATCGCGAAGAAGCGCGCACGCGTGAAGCGCGCCGATGGTGACGCGCTCGACGAGCGGCGCGGGGCGCGGCGGTGGAATGGCCTCGGCCGGCTCGGGTGCCGGAACCGGCGCGACGGGAGCCGGTGCTTCGTGGACCGGCGCATTTGCAGGCGCGGGACTCGCCGGCGTCGCGTCGTGTTTGCACGCGACGAACGTTGCGCACGCGAGCGCTGCGAGAGCCATCCGCGTCACGGCGCAACCGCGCGATCTTCGGGCTCGAGCCCGTTGCGGATGGTCGTTTCGAGTTCGCGGACCCACGCGTCGAAGGCGTTGGTGTCATCGGTCGGCGGCGCGGAGATCGCGGGATGAATGCGGTAGACGAGTTCGACGTTGCGAACGAGCGGCTTCATCCCGTGCGCGAAGAGACGCGAGCCGCCCGAGGTGGTCACCGGAAGGATCGGAACGCCCGGCGTGTTCGCGATGAGGGTGCGAAGTCCCGCGGGGCGGAACGGCTTCATCGCGCCGGTCTTGGATCGGGTCCCTTCGGGGAAGATCGTCACGGTCCAGTGATCCTCGCGCACACGTCGCGCGATGCGCTCGATCTCGGCATGCGCCTGCGCGGGATCCTTGCGATCGATGAGCGCGGAGCCACCGTGCTTCAAGTTGTACGACACGCCGGGAACACCGGTGCCGAGTTCGCGCTTCGAGATGTAGCGGGGCTCGAGCGGCGCGAGAAACTCCGAGGTCATCGCGATGTCGAGCAGCGACTGATGGTTCGACACGATCACGTAGTTCTTCGCGAAGTCGACGTTCTCGAGTCCTTCGCATCGGAAGCGCGTCCCTCCGAGGCTCGCCGCGCGATTGATCCCGCGGGCCATGCTGCTCACCACGCGTTGATGCGGGTGGGTGCCGAAGAGAATCGCGACGCGCTGAGCGACGTCGTGCGAGATCAACGCGGAGAACACGCCGGTCACGGCGGCTCCCGTCGCGAGCCAGTCGAGCGGATTGCGTGAGGCGGCCATCGCGAGGACGGTACGTCACGCCCGTCGGCGTCGACAACGCGGTTCGTCAGCGCGGCCGCTGCTTCAACATCGTGTCGAACGCGGCGCGCTCGCTCGGATCGACGAAGGTGATCGCGATCCCCGACGCGGAGGCCCTCCCGGTTCGACCGATGCGATGGACATACGCCTCGGCGCTCCCGGGCACGTCGTAGTTCAGCACGTGCGTCACGCCGTCGACGTCCAGCCCGCGGGCCGCAACGTCGGTCGCAACGAGCACTCGCACGTCGCAGCGACGAAAACGTTCGAGAGCCTTGTCGCGCCGCGCCTGATCGAGATCGCCGTGCAATGCGTCCACCCGCTCGCGATCGCGCCCCAGCTTTTCCGCGAGATACGCAGCGGTCGCGCGACTCGCGACGAACACCAGGACGCGTCGCAGACTCTCGTCGCGCAACATCGCGCGGAGCCGGTCGTAGCGAACGGCGCGCGCGACTTCGACCACGCGCTCTTCGATGCGGCGCGGTTCCTCGCCGCGTGGCTCGTCGCGAATCTCGATGCGGAGCGGATCGCGCAGGAGCGTGTTCGCGAGCGTGACCACGTCGTCGGGAAGAGTCGCCGAGAGCATGACGGTTTGCTTCCGTTCGGGGAGCGACACGATCACGCGGCGAACGTCGTCGACGAAGCCCATGTCGAGCATGCGATCGACCTCGTCGAGCACGAACGTCTCCAACCGTCCGAGCGGAACGAGTCCGCGGCCGAGCAGATCGATGATGCGTCCCGGCGTGGCCACGACGACGTCGATCCCGCGGCGAAGCGCACGCAGATGCGATTCGCCGTCACCGCCACCGGTGATCACTGTCGTCTGCAAACCGACCGCAGCGCCGAGTGTACCGAGTGTCTCGCCGATCTGGGCCGCGAGTTCGCGCGTGGGCGCGAGCACTACCGCGCGCACGAAACGCTTGCCGCCACCGCGCGCCGGGTTCTGCGCAAATCGCTGCACGATGGGCACCACGTACGCTGCCGTCTTGCCGCTCCCCGTGCGTGCGCGGGCGAGCACGTCACGACCCGACATCACCGCGGGGATGGCGCGAAGCTGTATCGGTGTCGGCTCACGAAGCCCGGCCGATCGCAAGGCGCGCAGCAACGGCGGCACGAGCCGGAAGTCTTCGAATCCGCGGGGCAGTCGCTGCACCCGCGGACGTTAGTGCGACGTCGCCATCGAAGCATCAGCAATTGCGCGCACGGTCGACACTGGTGCGCTGCAAACGAGAAGTGCTATCGCGCGGGCTATGCTCGATCACGGTTTCGCCGCGCGATTTCCGGCCCCGCCCGAACACCCCGATGGCGGCGGACGCGCGGACGTGAAACTTCGTTACGAAGACGTCACCCAGGACGGACGCATCGCGCTGACGACGCTCCCGAGCGGTCTCGGCGAAGCCGTCTGGCGCGCGGCCCTGTCGTCGCATCCCGCGCGTCATGCGCTTCGGAACGAAGGGATCATTCCGATTCTCTCGCGCTTCGCGATCGACGCGACGCCGGGCCCCTTCGGTGTGGAAGCGCCGATCGAAGCGCGCGGCGCGTTTCAGTTCGCGCACAGTGTCGATGCCGCCGGGGCGGTCGATCGCATTCACTTGAACATGTGGCTCGATCTCGCCGGCCGTCGCGGACGCGTGTGGGATCCGCAGCCCGACGGGGCGGGCGAGCGCATCGCCGCAGGACGAGTCTTCGCCGAGCACGTGCTGACGCGACTGTTCGCGCCACCCGAGAGCAGGAAGGTTCGCCAGGTGGAAGCGCTCGGCGCCAACGGTGTTCCGGTCACACGTTACGCGCCCCGCTCCGTCGACGAGGTCCTCGCGATCCCCGCGGGCGCCGTGCCGCACGACGAAGCGCCTGGGATCGATTCGGTAGAAACGGTGTTCGGCCTCATGCACACCGACAGCAATCAGCACGTGAACTCGTTGGTCTATCCGCGTCTCTTCGAAGAGGCTGCCGTGCGCAGACTCCATGCGCGCGGTGTGCGCGTGCCGCTGCTCGCGCGCGCGCTCGAGATCTCGTTTCGCAAGCCGTGTTTCGCCGGTGATCGCGTCCGCGTCGCGCTGCGCACATACGAACGCGGCGGGTCGTACGGCGCGGCTGGAATGATCGTCGGGAGCGACGACGCCACCCGCGATCCGACGTTCTCGACTGCGCGGCCTCACGCATACGTGTGGGTGCGCCTGGAGCGCTGACATCACGATTCGCCCGCTGACGAACGGCCGGTGAGTGTGCTTGGATTTCGCGCTCACGTTCCGACGCGAAATCGATGCACCCGCCGCGCAGCAATTCTGGAGTCGAACCGTTCGACGCGACGCAACTCGCGCGTCGGCAACGGCAACTCACAGCGCTCCAGGAAATCGCGACGACCGCAGGCGAGACCGAACTCGAGCGGCTCTACCCGACCCTGGCTCGCATCGCAGCCGAGGCGACCGAGAGCGATGTGGCGGGGATCTTTCTCGCGAACGAAGACGGCATCGTGCTCGCTGCCGCACACGGCGCGGCGCCCGAATACGACGTCAGCTACTACCGCCTCCCGGCGAACAGCGAATCGCAACGCGCCATCGACCAGCGCATCGCGATCGTCGGCAGCGCGGAGACCTATCCGCACGAAAAACATGTCGGCACGATCCCCACCCACTACGCGATCATGCCGATGATCGTGCAGGACACGGTGCGCGGAACGATCAACCTGGCGCGACGAACCGACCGCCGATACGGCGACGACGAAGTCGGATCCATTCGCGTCATCGCGGACCAGATCGCGATCGTGGTCGAACGCGCGCGGCTGTACGCAGAATCACAACAGCGCGTGAAGCAGCTCACGTTGCTCTTCGAACTCGCGCAGCTCGGAATCTCGTCTCTCGATTTCGATTCGCTCGTCGCACGCATCCTCGATCTGATGATCGAGACGCTCGCGATCGACGGCGTCATGATCCATCTACTGCACGGCGACCGACTGCGACTCGCCGGGCGGCGTTCGCGCCATCCGTTGCCGCCGGGAGCGATCTCGCCGCTCGAGAACATGCCGCTCGACGATTCGTCGATCTCGGGCCGTGCGGCCACCGAACTCGGAACCGTGATCGTCAACACGTTCACCGGCGCACCGGATCGCTCGCGCGCGGCGCTGCAAGCGGGCGCGATCCGCACGGCAGTCGCCACCCCGCTCATCACGAACCAGAAACTGGTCGGCACGATGCTCGTCGTGCGGAGCACAGAGACCGTATTTCGCATCGAGGAAATCCGGCTCGTCGAGAGCTGCGCCGCCCACATCGCCAGCGCACTGACGCACGCGCGGCTCTTCGAAGCGGAACGCCGTCGCGCCCGCGAACTCGAACTACTCAACGAACTCGGCCGCCTCGTCACCGAACAACTCGACCTCGACTCGGTCCTCGACGCCGGAGTCCGCCAGCTCTCGCAGCTGGCCAACGCACCGCAGACGTTCCTGCTCTTGTTCGGCCCCGGACGCCAGGCGCTGCGAATGGTCGCCTCGAACGTCGACGAGGTCTCCGACATCGTCGTGCAAATCGACGAACCCTCGGTCGTCACCCGTGCGATCCGCGAGCGGCGCCCGATCATCATCAACGATCTCGACATCGCCGACCAATCGACATTCAGCGCGCAACGCGTCGCACGATTGAACCAGCGTTCTCTCATCGCGGTACCCCTCGTGAGCCGGGGCGACGCGATCGGCGCGGTGCTACTCGCAGACACGGATCCAGCGCGTCGTTTCGACGAAACAGAAGTCGAGCGCGCCGTGGCGGTTTCGATTCAACTCGCGACGGCCATCGCGAACGCCCAGCTCTTCGAAGACCTCCGCGCCAGCTATCGCGAACTCGAACGCACCCAGGAGCGCCTCGTGCAACGCGAGCGTCTGGCCGCGATCGGCGAGATGGCGGCCAGCATCGCGCACGACGTTCGCAATCCGCTCGGCGTGATCTTCAATTCACTCGCGTCGCTCAAGCGGCTGCTGCCGGACACGGGCGATGCGCAACTGCTCCTCGCGATGGCGGGTGAAGAAGCCGAGCGACTCAATCGCATCGTCGCCGACCTCCTGGACTTCGCACGTCCGTCGGAACCGCGGCTGCAGGCGGAGTCTGTCGCGGCGGTGATCCAGGGCGCGGTCGATGCTGCGATCACGGCCGAGGGCGTGCCGGCCGATCGGATCCAAGTGCAATTGCACGAAGCGATTCCGCGACTCTCGGTCGATCCGCAACTGCTGCGACAAGCGTTGATCAATCTCCTCGCCAATGCGCTCGAGGCCTCGCCGCCACAGTTGCCGATCGTCGTGTCGGCAACGATCGAGCGCGCCAACGAGCGATCGTTCGTGCGCATCGATGTCGCCGATCGCGGAACGGGCATCCCGCCATCGGCCGCGCAGCAGGTATTTCAGCCGTTCTACACGACGAAGGCCAAGGGCACCGGGCTCGGGCTCTCCATCGTGAAGCGCATCGTCGAAGCGCATCAGGGCCGCGTGTCGTTCGACTCCATGCGCGGTGCGGGCACCACCTTCAGCGTGCGCATCCCGCTCGACAGCACCGGACTGTAGGTCTCACGCATGCGGCGGCATCGCCGGCGTCTCGTGCCGCGCGCGAACGATCTGCGCGATCGCATCCGCGCGATCCGCCACGAAGCGCCATGGGGTCACGTGGACTTCCGCGAAATCGAGGCATGCCACGCGCAAGCCGCCACGTGAATCGAGCGCGTTGGCGATCGGCTCGAGGATCGATTCATAGAGTCTCGCGAGCAACTCACCGCCATGCGCGGAAGGTGCACGAACGACGAGTTCGAGCGGACCGAGCCCGCGTTGCGACACGTCGACGTTCACTCGGCCCAGGCCGGCGTGAACGAACGCGAGGTCCAACATCCGCGTCGCATCGGCGGTTCCGACGTCGACGAGCGGCGCGCCGAGTTCGCCGTAACAGTGGCGTTCGATGGAGCGCACCAACGCCGCGCCCCATTGCAGCCCGAAGTCGCGCGTCGTTTCGGCAGCCGTCCGCGCAAGCAACCCGAGCAGCGCATCGACCGGCGCGCCCAGCAATTCGCCCTGCGGACCGACGGCACCGCCAGAGTCCTCGTCGACGTGCATCGGCTCGATGCGTTCCGGCGTCGGTCGCGACGAAACGTGGCGGCGAACGACGGTGAGAAACACTCGGTCTCGATCCGGCGTCCGCGCGAATTGCACCAGCACGTCCTGAACGCCGTGCTCGAACCGGAAGCGGAACGCGAACCGCTCGATTGCATCGCCATCGCCCTCGACGAACTTGCGAAACCTCCCTTCGAACGCCTGAACGCGCGTGCACGGTGCAATGCGGGTGAAGAAGTTCTTCCCCGTCACGCGCAACGGATCGAGCCGCGACATCGCCGATTCATAACGGTTGTAGAGCATCACGTTGCCTTCGCGATCGAGCACCATGAACCCGTACGGAAGCTCGTCGATCTCTTCGCGTGACATCTCCGAGAGTCGTTCGATCGAGTCGAATGCGAAGTCGGGCGACGACTGCTGGTTGCTCATGTTCCCACCTGCGCGGCGCCGCGATCGATTTGCCAACCGGCGCGTTCGGCCATGCCGCGCAAGTTGCCGAGGACTTCGGACAGACGGTCGCGTCGGAACCGCGTTGGCGCGAGCGCTTCACATCGCGCGAGAAAGTCCGGCACCCACAACGACACGAGACGCGGAATCGCTCCTTCTCGCGGCACGCCGACGGCGATCGCCATTGCGTCGTCCGAGACGTCGAACCGTGGCGCGTGCTCGATCGCGCGCGTACTCGCCGCGTAACTCGCGCGCAGTACGGCGGCGACAACTTTGGGCGGGAGCCACACGCGTGCATGCGCCGCGAGCGCGTTCATCAGCGCGGCGGCTCGCCCGGTCGCGCTCATCGATTGCATCGGGTCCTCGTCGCGCACGCTGCGGTGCATCCCCGTCGCCGAATGCGTGTCATTCGCCGCTACCGGCGTGGGGAACGAAGACGCCTGCGGGCGAGTGATCGCATTCCCTTCGGCGATGACTTCGAAGTCGCCGTCGCCGAAGGACACCAACGCGTTCATCGCCTCGTCCGACGGTACGCCGTCGACACGCGCGTGAACCATCACGCCGCGGCGGTAAGAGCACTCGCCACGCCGGGACGCGGACTTCACGCGCACGTGAAAGAACTCCCACCGGCGCGTCATCGACTCGGCGATGGCACCGAGCGACATGTCTCGCAGTCGCCCGCGCAACACGATCCTCGATGCCTCGCGCGCAGAGTCCGTCGCCGCGCGCTGCACGCGCAAAACGATCACGTCGTCGCTGGTGTTCTCGGGCAACACATCCGTCGCTCCGGCGGCACGCACGTCCGGCCCCGCGATGCGTGGCACGACCGCGAGCACCGGCGGCGGACCGGTCAGCGCGGCACGCATCGAAGCAACGGTGGCAACGCCCGCATCGCGATGGCTCGAACACGCAACGCCGACATCGACGTGAAAGGCATTCGCCGCCGCCACGTCGCCGAGGTCCGTCAGCGCGATCACGCGCATTCGCGCCCCCCTGAGGACATCCGCCACTCGACGACCCGTGTCGGCGTCACCCAGGCTGATCAACACATCGAACATCGGCGCCTCCGTGGAATCGTTCCGATGCGCGTTGTCGCGAGCGGGTTGCGCGATTCGAGCGAATTGTTCCTGTCGAGCATCACAGCGCCGCGCGGTTGAACTTCGCGTCGATCGCCCCGAGTCTCTCTTTCATCGTGTGTCCCGGCCCCGACTCGCAGCTCGTCGTCGTCGACCGCACAACGCTCGAACCGCTCGGACCGAGCCTGGCGGGCGATGTACGGGCGGTCTTCGGCGAATCATTCGACCCGCACCTGAACTACGCGCCGCAGTTCTATGCGCGACTCGGCGATCTGTTCGATCGCGGCGCCGAGACGCTGCCTTCGTTGCCGTCACTCGCGTCACTGGGGTTCGCGATGCTCGCCCGCGAGAACCAACGCGAGACCCGCCGGTGGGGGTGCATCTGGCTCACGCTGTTTCCGTCGGTCGCGATGGTTCGCGCGCTCGCAGCGATCCTCGACGACGCGGACGAGCACGTTTCGTTGCGGGACCAGGCCGCATGGTCGCTCGGGTTCCGTCAGGTCCAATTTCGCGGCGATGCGCTCGAGTGGTCCGCCGATGCGCTCGCGCTCGCCGACGACGCGTTGCTGCGCGCGTTCGTCCGCGGCGACGATCGCGCACTACCGCAATTCGCATCGGCGCTGCGGCACGTGTCGCGCGCGGACGTGCTCGATGCCCTCGTCGATCGTTGCGTCGAAGCGGCGGGGTGCATCGAAGCGTTCGCGACACCGCGACTCGCGCGCGCATTGCTCGAGGCACTCCCGAACGTCGCAACCGAACACGCCCCGCGCATCGTTCGATTGATCGCCGCGACCCTCCGCGCCGAGTGCGTCGAATCACTTCTCGCCTACGCGGAGCACGCGCCCATCACCGAACGCGCTGAAGCACTGTTCGCCGTGCTCGCGATCGACCCCGCGCGCGGCGAACCGGTTCTCACGCGGCACCTCGAGTCGCTCGCGTTTCCCGATCGGGCGGCACAGCGCGCGGCCTGGCATCGCGCGCATCCGGGCGCGTTTCCGACGGTGG
The DNA here is from genome assembly GCA_966212315.1 of uncultured Myxococcales bacterium. Lineage (GTDB taxonomy): Bacteria > Myxococcota_A > Polyangia > Polyangiales > CBIHQZ01. The sequence goes on along the minus strand of CBIHQZ010000009.1, from coordinate 2,038 downwards.
AAGCGCTGCGCATTGCGCGCACCACTGCGACGCTCGCGCCGAACGAACGCTCCGAAAAGAGCCGCCACGCAGCGCAACACTTCGCCGAGGCGCGCCGCGCCGACCTGCTTCTCGAAGGGGTACTCGTCGATCTCTGGCGGCACGTTGCATGGCGATCGCGCGCGGATTCGCCGGCGCTGTTCGTCGAAGCCATCGAAGACAACGAATCCGCGCTCGAACACGACGCACGGCTGCGTGACGCGTATCTCGAATCGCTCGCGCATCTCGGACGACTCGATGCGCTCGATCGGATCGCACGGCGTTACGGCGGCGCCGATCGCGCAACGTGGCTCCTCGCGACGCACGGGCGTCCGATGCGTGCACTCGCACTTCGCGATCTCGCGCCGCGCAACGCACCACTCGCGCTCGCGAGCGAAGCGCTCGCATTGTTTCTCGCCGGGCGCGCCGACCTCGCGACGCGCGCGATCGAGTATGCCGAGCCGACCGCCGAGCCCGTCGTCGGTGTCGAGGCCGCGCCCGGGTTCCCGGGGCTTGTCGAACGCGATCGCATCGATACGCAGCATCCGGACGCGCCGGCGCTGCGTGCACTCGTTTCGCATTCGATCGAACCCCTATTCGGAGCCCTCCGCGCGGCGCCCTCCAATGCCGAGCCGGATCACTTCGACCTCGCGCTGATCGAACGCTACGCGAGCGCGGTGAGCCTCGGTGAGTTGCGCAATGCGACCGTGTATCTCGCCGGTCGGGTCGAGAACGAAACGATCGTGCGCGCGGCACTCGAAGCGGCCGGCGCGATGCTCGTCGCCGGTCCCTTCGGGAAGACCGCGTTCTATGTGCGCGGTGCCGGCGTCGACGATGCGGTCGTCGCGAGGCTCGCCACCCGGGGCGCGCAGGAATTGTCACCGTCGCGAATTGCCGCGCTCGTCCGTGCGCATCGAGACGCCGCGCGCTGAATCTGCGGTGCTATCGTGCGCCGCGATGCCTTCGTTCCGCTGCGCGCTCACCACCGCCACGATTGCGCTCTCGCTCGCCGCCAGCGGTTGCCACCGCCATCGCACCGACGAACAGATCCTCCGCGAGAAGATCGACGTCACCACGGTGCACTTGTACGTGGCGACGAAGATCGCGATCACGCGCGCCGATTCGGATCCCGAAGTGCGAGCCGCTCGCGCGCAGATCGTTCGTGCCGTCGATGCGTTCGATCGCCTTCGCGGCACATCCGTCGCGGTGCAAGCCGGCATGCCGCAGCCCACGCACGCGGCGCTCGCACCGGTGCCCGAAGCGCCTCCCCTCGACCCGCGCGACGTCGTGCGCCTCGCGAGTGCCCTCTGGAGTCTGCGCTCCGAAGGAAAGCGCATCGTCGAGGAAGGCCGCGAAGACCGCCTTCCGCCGGTGCTCCCGATCCTGCTCGGCGCGCACGGAGTGCCGCCCGAGGCGGCCGCAGTCTTCGACAGCAACGCGGAGCACTCGCTGCTCGTCTCCGCGCTCCTTCTCGCGAAGCTCCATCCACGCGTGCCGACGCCGATCCCCGACGAAATCATTCTGTACGAAGCGTCGATGTCGCATCCCGAAGCGCTGCGCATTCCGGTGCTCGCGCCGATCGTGCGGACCGCGCGCGCGTACATCTACGGAACCAACGAGTTGTGCGACCTGGCCGCGCGCGACGCTGCCGCGCTCTCGCAGATGCCGCGCGGAACGGCGTCGCAGTGGAACGCGGCGCTCGGTCAGGCGACCGGACGCACCGCGTCGCTTTCGGACCACGAGACGCTCGCGACCGAAGGTTCCTTCCGGGTGATCGCGCACGGCGCGACCGCGGCTTGTTACTTCGGGCGTCACGAACCCGCCAACGCGCGGCGCGAGTTGCGACTCTTTCTCGATGACGTCGAAGTGCTCGGCATTCCGCCCTACCAGGTCGCACCGCTGCGCGCGTACCTGGCATTCGAAGACGGCGATCGCGCAGCCGCGCACACGATCCTCGTCGATGCGCGAGCCAACCCGGCGGTCGATGCGGAGTCGCGCGCCGAGATCGATCGCATGCTCA
>CBIHQZ010000008.1:0-22268 GCA_966212315.1 uncultured Myxococcales bacterium | reverse complement strand
GGAGTACCCGACCAGCGTGCCGGCCGGATACGTGCGCCCCGCGGTGGTGGTGAACTTGAACTGCGGGCGCATGTGCAAGAACGCGAAGTGCTCGCCCGTCACCGTGTCGACAAACTGCGGCACCCAGCCGTACGGATGCACGGATTGTTCGACGAGGCGCGACGCGTGGCGCAGCTGAACCGGCGTGTCACCGCTGACGGCGAGGTCGTTGTCGCGCGTGTAGCCGCCCCAGCTGATCGCGTAGTTGCCTGGGCTCCAGCTGTAGGGGCGATTCCACCACTGCATCATGTCGCAGTTCGCGACGCCCGGAAGGTTCTGCTCGGGCGCGCAGAAGTCGTTGGTGCCCGATGGTTGCGTCACGCATCCCGCGGCGCATGCATCCGTCTGCGTCACACCGCTCACGCAGCGCTCGCGGCCGCGACGCGTGGCGTTGCAGGTCCAGATCATCGTGGTGCCCGACGCGGAGCCGGTGCAGCTCGTCGAGCACACGTCGTTCATTCCCGTCGCGCGCGGCGTGCAGCCATCGTGGGGACAGGGGTCGGTCTCGAGGATGCCGCCGACGCAACGAGTGCGCGCCGAGTGATCGGCGGTGCAGGTCCAGATGTCGGAAGACGTGCAGCGCGTGCCGGAGTCGGTGGCGCCCGCGTCGGCCGGACCATTGTCGGTCGGCATCGAGACGTCGGTCGGTGTCACTGCGTCGATGATGGCAGCGTTGTCCATCGCGTCGTCGATCGGTGCATCGAGGGGCGCGACTCGATCGGCGGCGGCGACATCGACCCGCGTATCGGCGACCGACGCGTCGTCGGGAACGGACATCGGGCCGCAGTGAACGAGCGCGAGTGAGGCGAGGAGGGTCGCAGTGCGCATCGGGGGACGGTATTAGCTTTCTGTCATTTCCGCACGCGACGCACCTTGCGAACGCGGATTTCCCCGGGGATTTCAGATGACGAGGGGCTTGGGCGATCCCGAAATGTCAGAAAGCTAATACCGTCCCCAATTCGACGACGCGCTTCACGGCGCGCTCGAGGCCGAGCGCACTGGTGTCGACGACATGCGCCGCGCGTTCGTAGAGCGGAGCCCGCGCGCGAAGCAATCGGCGCAGGTCTTCCATCGCGTCGCTGCGATTCGCCATCGGTCGCGCATCGCCCTGCGCGACCACCCGATCCCAGTGGTCCTCGGGGCGCGCCTTGAGCCACACGGTGTTCGCCTCGCGACGCAGCAACTCGTACGTGTCGTGATCGGTGACGATGCCGCCCGACGTGGCGAGGACCACCGGTTCCTTGCGCGCGAGCACATCACGCAGGGCTGCGCGCTCGGTCTCGCGAAAGTACTGCGCGCCGTGCATCTCGAAGAGCGCACGCAGCGACGTTCCCGCGCGTTGCTCGACGATCGCGTCGAGTTCCACGAACGGCAATCCGAGCGCCTGGGCCGCGCGGCGGCCGATGGTGCTCTTCCCCGCGCCGCGGAGTCCGAGCAGTGCCACGGTTCGACTCGTGCGCGGCGCAGTCGGTTCGGGCGGCGCTCCCAGCAACGCGACCGCGCTGGTGTCGAGGGCAATGGCCACGTCGTGAAGACGCGCGACCGAGATGTTGCCGTCGCCTGCTTCGAGCTGGACCAGGAAGCGCTCGCTCACCTGCGCGCGTTTGGAAAGTTCGCGGAGCGTGAAGCCGAGATCGTTGCGGCGCCCCCGCACCGCGCGACCGAGTCCTTGCAGCAATGCGTGCTTCTCGCGAGCCATCGTGCCTGCACTATAGTGCGCATGGCGGATGCCGTCCAGCAGTATACTGCTTGATGACCACGCCGGATCGCGCTACACAGCCGGCCATGGCCCACGACACCGCCGCCGCTACCAGCCATCCGCCGATCCGCTTCGAGACCCACCCCGACCGGTACCAGCACTGGTCGCTCACGTTCGAAGGCCCGATCGCGCGCCTCTCGATGAACGTGAAGGAAGAGGGCGGACTTCGTCCCGGCTATCCGCTCAAGCTCAACTCGTACGACCTCGGCGTCGACATCGAGCTCGCCGACGCGATCCAGCGCGTGCGCTTCGAGCATCCCGAAGTGCGTACGGTGATCGTGTCGAGCACCAAGGACCGCGTGTTCTGCTCGGGCGCGAACATCTACATGCTCGGGATGAGCACCCACTCGTTCAAGGTGAACTTCTGCAAGTACACCAACGAGACGCGGCTCTACCTCGAAGACGCGTCGGCCGAGAGCGGGATCAAGACGCTCTGCGCGGTGAACGGTCCGTGCGCCGGCGGTGGTTACGAACTCGCGCTCGCGTGCGACGAGATCATTCTGCAGGACGACGGCTCGAGCGCGGTGAGCCTCCCGGAGGTGCCGCTGCTCGCGGTGCTGCCCGGTACGGGTGGACTCACGCGGGTGGTCGACAAGCGCAAGGTGCGGCGCGATCTCGCGGACGTGTTCAGCACACTCGCGGAAGGCGTGCGCGGACAGCGTGCGGTGCAGTGGCGGCTGGTGGACTCGAGCGTGCCGCGCAGCAAGTTCAACGACGCGGTGAACGCACGTGCGAAAGCGCTGGCGGAGACGTCGAAGCGTGACGCGGGCGATGTCGCGGGGCTGCCGCTCGAACCGCTCGGCGCGAAGTACTCGGACCACGGTGCGGAGTACGAATACGTGTCGCTCGCGGTCGATGTGGCGACGCGCGTGGCGACGATGACGGTGCGTGCGCCGAAGAGTGTTCAGCCCGACGACGCGAAGGGTTTCCGCGCGGCGGGGTGCTCGCTGTGGGCGTTCAAGGCCTTCCGCGAACTCGACGATGCGCTGCTGCAACTGCGCTTCAATCACAACACCGTCGGCCTCATCGTGTTGCGCACCGAGGGCGATGCGAAAGCGGTGCTGCAGGCGGACGCGGCGTTGCTGGCGAACCAGGGTCACTGGCTCGGTCGCGAAGTGCTCTTGCACATAAAGCGCGTGGCGAAGCGGCTCGATCAGACCGCGCGCAGCGTGATCGCACTCATCGACGACAAGTCGTGTTTCGCGGGTTCGCTGCTCGAACTCGCGCTCGCCGGCGACCGTCAGTACATGAAGGACGATCCCGACGCGGAGACGCCCGCGACGTTGCAATTGTCCGCGATGAATCACGGACCGCTCCCGATGGCGAACGGACTCACGCGGCTCGCGACGCGTTTTCTCTACGACCCTTCGATCGTCGCCAAGCTGCGCGAACAGACCGAGCCATTCGATGCGAGCGCGGCGATGAAGGCGGGTCTCGTGACCTTTGCGCCGGATGCGATCGACTGGGACGACGAGGTGCGCGTCGCCATCGAAGAGCGCGCGTCGCTCTCGCCCGATGCACTCACCGGCATGGAAGCGTCGCTGCGCTTCGCCGGCCCCGAGACGCTCGAGACCAAGATCTTCGGACGACTCTCGGCCTGGCAGAACTGGATCTTCATCCGCCCGAATGCCACCGGCAAACGCGGCGCGCTCACGATGTACGGACAGCCCGAGCGCCCCGAATTCGATTTCACCCGCACCTGATCGCGCAGTCATTCACCGAGGAACCGACGCCATGAGCAACGTCTCTCTCAACGAGAAGATCCCGAACAACGTCAGCCTCTCGAGCGACAAGCGCCTGCAGCGCGCGCTCGAAGAGTGGCAGCCGAAGTTCATCGAGTGGTGGACGACCATGGGGCCCGAAGGGTTCCAGGCCGACGACATCTACCTGCGCACCGCGATCTCGGTGGACCACGAAGGATGGGCGCACTTCGACTACGTGAAGATGCCGGATTACCGCTGGGGCATCTTCCTCACGGACGCCGTGAAGGACCGCACGATCGGCTTCGGCGACAACATGGGCAAGCCCGTGTGGCAGACGATTCCGGGCGAGTATCGCAACATCTTGCGGCGCCTCATCGTCACGCAAGGCGACACCGAGCCGGCGAGCGTCGAGCAGCAGCGGTTGCTCGGTCAGACGTGCCCGAGCATGTACGACCTGCGGAATCTGTTTCAGGTGAACGTCGAAGAGGGACGCCACCTGTGGGCGATGGTCTATCTGCTCCAGACGTACTTCGGTCGTGACGGACGCGAAGAAGCGGAGGGCCTGCTCGAGCGACGTTCGGGGACGGCCGACAAGCCGCGCATCCTCGGCGCGTTCAACGAGCCGTGTCAGGACTGGCTGTCGTTCTTCATGTTCACGTACTTCACCGATCGCGACGGGAAGTATCAGCTGCTCGCGCTCGCGGAATCGGGCTTCGATCCGCTCGCGCGCACGACGCGCTTCATGCTCACCGAGGAAGCGCATCACATGTTCGTCGGCGAGACGGGCGTGCTGCGCGTGGTGGAGCGCACCTGTGAGCTGATGAAGAAGAACGCGAACGCCGATGCACGCGCCGAAGGCGGCATCGATCTGGCGACGATGCAGAAGTACCTGAACTGGTGGTACTCGGTTTCGCTCGATCTGTTCGGCGGCGAGATCAGCTCGAACGCGGCGACGTTCTTCGCGTCGGGTCTCAAGGGACGCGCGAAGGAAGACAAGCACGAGGATCATCTCGCGCTCGATCAGTTCAAGACCATCGCGGTGCCGAAGGACGGCAAGCTGGTCGACGAGAACGTGCCGCTGCGCAACGCGATGAACGAAGTGCTGCGCGAGGAGTACATCGACGACTCGCAGCGCGGTCTCGACAAGTGGAACCGCGCGATCGCGGAGACCGGAATCTCGTTCGCGTTCAAGCTTCCGAACCGGCGCTTCAATCGCCACGGCGGGATCTACGCAGGGATGCGATTCAGCCCCGAGGGCGAGATGCTGACCGAGGCCGAGTGGAACGCGCGCAAGGACGAGTGGCTGCCGAGCGACGCGGATCAGGCGTACGTGAAGAGCCTGATGGTCGCGGTGACGGAGCCCGGGAAGATGGCCAACTGGATCGGCGCGCCGAAGCACGGGATCAAGGGCCGGCCGATCGAGTTCGAGTACGTGAAGCGCGCGACGTAAATCGCGAATGATGGTCGTCGTGAATCCACGATGGGTTCACGACGACATCGCTACGGCGGTGTCCCGGTCGTGTAGTACGCGCGGATCATCGCGCCCATGCCGTGGTGCTGGCTCGCATCGCTGCAGCTGAAGTCGGTCCACGTGCCCCACGTGGTCAACGTCCCCGACCAGTCGCTCACGATCGAGGCCGGATAGTCACCGGGCCACACGCACGACCCGATGTTGTGCACGTGAAGGAATCGCAACAGGCTCGTCGCGACGTTCGGCGAACTCACCATGTTCGGATTGTTCGTCGCGTCGAGGCACGCCGTGTCGTTGCCCGTTGCCCATTCGGTGGCGATGCAGGCGACGCCGCTGTCGCAGAAGTCCGCGAACGCCGGCTGCCAATCGCGCGTGCGGTAGTACGAGATGCTCGAGAGATAGAGCGGGTATGGATGAACGCCGTACGCGAGGCGGCCGACCGGGTCGGAGAGCCGGTAGCTCTGTGCGATCGGGAGAAACTTCCCGGCGCGAATGCCGTCGGCGATGACCACGTTCACCGCACTCATGTTGGTGCGAATGTCGTCGAGCAGCGATTGATGCGGCGGACGCCACAGCATCCAGTTCGCGTCGGTGTTGTCCACGCCGCCCATCGGCTCGTTGTAGATCTCGAGAAGGAAGCGCCGGTCGTGCCCGATGTCGGCCGGGTGCGCGAGGATCTGGCGCCACGCTCGATGCGTGATCGCGCACGGGAGCTTGTCCGGCCCGCACTGGTCGACGAAGTTCCCGGGCATCGACTCGCGCATGCTGACGATGACGACGAAGCCCGCGTCGCGTGCGTGCTCGACGGTTGCGATGATGAACGGCAGATAGTTCGGGTCGTACACCGGGCTCATGGGATCGAGCCCGTCTTGCGAGACCTGGAAGCGCAGTGTGTCGACGCTCCAACTCGCGTAGCGCGCGAGCGTGGCGTCGTAGCTGGTGACGATCTGTTGTTGCGCGCGGCTGTAGACCGCGGTCGGATTCGCCGCGGCTGCTGCAGGTGAGAGCGCGAGTCCGGTGAGCGTGAGTCCGCGCGGGCGGAACGGGTCGGTGCCGCGAATCAGCGCGCCGTTCTGGATGCCCACGACAGCGCCGGGCATGGCCACGAAGACATCGCTGCCGGTGAACACGTCGCGTCCGGTGAACACGTCGCGTCCGGTGAACACGTCGTCGGGTGGGGTGAAGGCGTCATCGCTCGTCGTGGTGTCGAGCACAGCGGAGACATCGCCGCGCGTTGCATCGTCGGAAGCGGACACGTCGTCGGCCGAAGTCATGTCGTTCGAACTGTCAGTGAGAACGCGATCGACACCGACGGACGTATCGCTCGCGCTGTCGCGTGGCGAGGGGTGATCACTGCTCGCGTCGGCCGGCGCGGTCATCGACGACGCGCATCCAACGAGGGTGGCCAGCGACAGAGAGAAGACGTGGAACGCGCGCCGCATTGTCTTCACGGTACCGGGCGGACACAGGCCGGGTAAGGGGCGTTGTTTCTCCCTCACGGCCGCGGCGAAGGGACTTCGTCGAGTGTGATGACCACCAGCCGACCACCCATGCCCGCGGCGCCATCGTCGACAACAGCGCGATGATGAGCGGCGTCGAACTCCATCGCCGCGTCGCCATCGAGGTCGTCACCGAACGGATCGAGCGCGCGCACCGGTCGATCGTGCTCGATCGCACACTGCGTGAAGCCGTCGTAAAGAACGCGTTGGTTGTCGCTGCAGCGCACCGTCACGTGGCAGTTGAACGACTCGCTCGACGGTGGAGGCGGCGAGAGTTCGACCTCGCATCTCGTGCCGACTGCGAGACCACGCAGTGCACGCACGCGCGCTACGCGACCAGGTGCAGTCACCGGTGCAAACCCGCCACGATCCATCGCGCCGATACGGAGCCCGAGGACCGCCGCACGATTCGCCGTGAACAATCCCAGCCCCAAACGCGGGGCAACCACGATTCCAAGGGTGAGGAGCACGAGCGCGACAGCCGCCACGAACGACAGGCGCAGCGGCGTGCGCGACGCACTTCTCGGCGTCAGAAATTTCGCGATGTCCTCGGGACGAACGGGCCACGATGCCTTTCCCTCGCGTGCGGCTCGTGCGCGTTCGATCGGGAGTGACCCGCCGGTGGTCGCCGTGAGTTTCTTCTCCAGCCACCGCGGAATGGACGACGCCGAGCGCACGGTGATGTCGCGCTCCAGGTCGCCGAGTCGCATCGCGATGTGCAGTGAGATCCCGTCCTGCGGGGCAGGGTCGTCGCCGAACCATCCTTTGCGTGCGATCACGACGAGCAGCCGGTTCGGTTCGTCCCGAAGGAACTCGACCCGCCGCTTCACGAGGTACGCGTCACGGACCCACGGCAAGCTGGAGAGGACGCGCATTACCCCGAGCAGTTCCGCGCCGGAAAATCCATGCGGGTCGAAGATCGTGTCTCGCTCGACATGTCGACGCTCTCGATCAGCCTGTGATTCGAGCCACTCTCGCGAAAGACGTCGTTCGCGCCATCGGCGCGCGTCGGCGGCGCGGCCGGTCCGCACGCAAAACGCGTACACGGGACCCGCCACGATGTGCGTCGCGGCCGGTTCGATTTCGATCACGCGTTCAGCATGGGCGAGGCCGCGCTCGTCGCCGCTCTCGACGAGACAGACCGCAAGCAACGATTCGATCTTCGTATCGCGCGGATGACGCTCGAACGCGGCGCGGGCGAAAGGAAGCGCGTCGGCGGCACCGCGGGTTTGCAGCACCAGGTAGACACGCACACGCTCGTCGTCGGCCGTCACGTTGTCACCACGCGCTTCGAGCGAGGCGCACATCGTTGCCAACGTCCGGGCGCGTTCGTGCTCTACGCGCCAGCGGGGTGCCGTCAGGTGGAACCAGAACGCGTTGCACTCGGCGGCGAGCGGCGCGAGTGAATCGGCGAACCAGACGGACGCAGCGGACTCTCCCGAGACGACTGCGGACTCGTGGATCGCCTCGCGCGAGACGCCGGCATCGGATGCGATCGACGCGACGGTGGGGATCATCTCGAGCGGATCGCCCACCACGAGGAACGCCTCGTCGAGCCAGCGCTCGTCGTTCGCATCACGCGTTTCGAGCTGCCGCATCAGCGCGTTGAAGATCGTGCGCGAAGGATCCGCGTTGCGCTGCGATTGCTTCAGAACGTGTCGATAGAATTCATCGTCGAGCCATCGCGACGCGGATGCGGCACGAGCGAACGCGCCCACGAACGCCACTTCACCAACACGCGCGCGGACCACGCGTTCGACCTCGCGCCGCGCTCTGCGCGCCAGCACGAAGGCCCCGAGGTGCGCGCGAGCGATGCGTGGCATCCAGTCGTCGACCAGCGAGTTGCTCGACCACTTTGCCGCGCGCGCATCACGCAGAACGGCGTATCCCGCCATGAGCCGGTCCGCCCAGAACAGCAATCGGGCTTCGGCTCGGACGACCCAGCGCGCTTCGACATCGACGAGCGTTTCGAGGTCATCGGCATCGACCGCGAGAGCGAGCGGGAGGCCGATCACGAGTCGGAGCGAGCCGAACGAGAAGAGTCCGCTCGGCGACTCGATGCGCAGCGGCGTCGGTTCCGCGGAGAGATGCGGCGAAAGTGCGCGCGATGCGTGCGCCCGATCGAGGACTTCGAACAACTTCGCCGCGACTTTGCGATCGAGAGGCAACGCGGGCCGCGCGGTAATCGCGACGCGACGCCATCGGTACGCGATGCCGACGAGCGCGAAGAGCACGCCGAAGGCCACGTCGAGCAGCGGATGATGCATGCGGTGATCGACGAGCGCGGTGAACGCGATCCACGCGGCCACCGCGACGATGGTTCCGAAGAACGCCACGAACGGGAGCGCGGCGAGGATCAATTGGCGGCGCACGCTTCGTCGGAAATCGTCGGGATCGATATCGAGCGATCGTTCGAGGGCCGCGATCGTGTCGAGGAGATCCGCGCGCTTCATGCGAAGCGACACAATCACCACATTGCTCACGACACGGTCAACGCCGATGCGCTAGACGTGTCGGGAGTGAGCGCGCTCGCCATGCGGAAGCTCGGCATCCGAGACTCGGAAGGAACGATGCGGATGCGTTTGATTCCCGCAGTGCTGTTCGTCGCAGCGCTCGCGACCGGATGTGGACGTGCGCGGTGCAACGCGCTGCACGCGGCACTCGACCGCGGCGACACACACGAAGCCGTCGCACTGCTCGAACGCGGTGCCGAGACGACCTGTCGCGTGGGTCCCGAGGGCTGGACCGCAATCCACCGAGCAGCGGCACTCGGTCGCGTGGATGCATTGCGCACGATGGCGGACTACCGCCCGCCGATGAACATCACCGATGACGACACCCGCACACCGCTCTTCGTCGCGACACGCGCAGGGCAGTACGAAGCGGCGGAGTTTCTGCTCGCGCACGGAGCGGACGTGCGCCTCGGTCGATCCTGCTGCGGCGAAACGGCGCTTCACAGCGCGGGACGTCACGGCGATCCGCGCATCGCGACGCTGCTGCTCGAACATGGTGCCGATCCGAACGCAGGCGACCGTTCCAGTCAGACGCCGCTCATGCTGGCGATGGGGTTCGCGGAACGAAATCGTGCGGCGATGGTCGACACGGTGCTCGCACATGGCGGCGATCCGGACGTGCACTCCGAGACGGGCGCGACGGCGCTGATGTCGGCGGCGCGACGTGGCGATGAGGCGAGTGCGGCGCGTTTGCTCGCCGCGGGCGCGTTGGTGAATGCGACCGATCGCGACGGTCACACCGCGTGGGACTACGCCGAGTCGCGGCAGCAGATTCCGATGACACGCATGCTCGAAGCACACGGCGGTCACTCCGCTGGTGCGCTGTAGCAGCACACGCTCGTCGTGATGCAGCCGCCGGGCCCGTTGCCGAACACGGAAAGGCCGTCACGGCATGCGCACCGACTTCGCCTTCTTGTCTTCGCGTAGGCCGAGAAACACCGGGTGGCGAAGCATCCCGTCATCGGTGATCTCGGTGTACGCGAACTGTCCCACCAGCTTCGGCGAGAGCCACGTGACGAATCGCTCCTTCACTCGTTCGGCGAAGGGCGACTCGCGCCGCACCAGTGGCTTCATCGTGGCCATCAACGTCGCGAGCGTCTGATCGCTGTACCCGGTGCCCACCTTCCCCGCGTAGTGCAGCGCGCCCTTCGCGTCGAACGCGCCGACCAGCAGCGCGCCGAAGCCCTGGCGCGATCCGCCCGGCGCCGTGAATCCGCCGATCACGAACTCGTCTTCGCGCCGCACCTTCACCTTGCGCCACTGATCGGTGCGCGCGCCTTCGCGATACGTCGACACTTCGCACTTGGCGATCAGCCCCTCGAGCCCCTCGCGCTTCGCACGGTCGAACGCCTTCAGCCCGTTCGTGCCGAGCGAGCGCGATCGTTTCACCAACGTGCTGCGAGCCGGCATCTCGCGCGCAAGCGCCGCACGCCGTTCGGTGAGTGGCTCGCCGCGCAGGTCTTCACCACGCGCGTAGAGGCAATCGAACGCGACGTATACCGCGCGCGCTTCGCTCTGGCCGTGGCGCTGCAACAGTTGAAAGCGCGACACACCATCGGCATCGAAGATCACGACCTCGCCGTCGAGTACGAGCTGCTTCGCCGGCAGCTTCGCGATCGCATCGGCAATCTCCGGGAAGCTCGCGGTGCGATCGATGAGATTTCGCGTCACGAGCCGCACGCTGCGTCCGTCCTTGAACGCGATGATCCGGTAGCCGTCGTACTTCTCTTCGTAGCTCCACCCAGCGATATGAAACGGCGCGCTCGCGAGCGACGCGAGCATCGGGCGCACGACGCGCGGCATCGGCGAGGTCGAACTACGCTTCGCGGCGGCGGTAGGCATGTCGATTCGATGCGGACGCGCGCCAGTTCGCGCTGCCCCGGATCAATCGTCGCGGGGGGCGTTGACAAGCACGACCGGATGACCAAAACTGTTTTCCGGTCAGTCGCCGAGCCGAGAGCCATCCATGGAGACCGCGAAGAAAGAGTGCATCCTGGTCGAAGCTGCCAAGGCGTTCACGCGCTGGGGCTTCAAGAAGACCTCGGTGGACGACATCGCCAAGCGCGCCGGCGTCGCGAAGGGCACGGTCTATCTCGCGGCCGAGTCGAAGGAAGACCTGTTCTATCAGGTGCTCCATCGCGAAGTGCGCGCGTGGGTCGCCGAGTGCGCGCGCGTGATCGACCCGCGCGAGCCGGCCGACGAACTGATCGTGAGTCTCCTCGGCGCGGCGTTGCGCGCGATCGACGACCACCCGTTGGTGCGCGACGTGTTGCTCGGAAAAGCCCAGGAAATCATGCCGAACTGGCAGGACCGCCTGGACGATCTGCGTTCGCTCGGACACGCGAATCTGATGGAAGTGCTGCGCATCGGGATCAAGCAGAAGCGCTTTCGCGACGATCTCGATGTCGACACGGTCGCAAGCCTTCTCCAGGACCTCGAGCTGGCGACCCTGATGTTCCATCCGAAGCTCGCGACCGATCGCCCCGCGCTGATGAAACGCGCGGCGGTGGGTGTCGATCTGGTGCTGAACGGCGTGCGCATTCACGAGGCGCAGGTCCACGCGGCTGCGCATCCGACCGCGCCGAGCCGCGAACACACCCGACGCAGTTAGGGCGTGGGAACAGAACCCCGCGCCGTTTCGTTTCGACTTCGAATGACCAAAACACTGATTGGGTCAGTGAGTGTCCGAACCAGGAGCCGCACCATGAACCTTCGCGATCGATTGAGTCTCTCGTTCACCTCGCACCTCGTCTCGACCCCGATCGGGCGGGCGCACGTTCTCAACCAGATCGCGCTCGCCGAAGGAAACGGCGAGGCGCGTCTGTTCGACGGGGTCCTCGCGTACGTCGACGATCCGAAACTGGCGACGATGGTGAAGAAGCATCGCGACGACGAGATCCGCCACGAGCAGTTGTTCCTCGCGCGCCTCCGTGCGACCGGCGTCGACCCGGGCCCGGTCCCCGCGGATCTGCGCATGATGGACCGACTCGATCGGGCGCTCGGCGGCATGCTCGATCGCAACGTCACCGACGCGCGCGGCGTGATGGACGCGTACCTCGTGCTGCAGGTGGTGGAAGAGCGTGCGCTGCATCAATTCGAGATGCTGGTCGACGCGTTCCGCCCGTTTGATCCCGAAACGGCCGATACGTTCGTCGAAGTGTTCCGCGACGAGCAGCGACACCTGCGGTACTGCCAGGCGATCTCGCGTCGCTATGCGCCGAGCGAGCAGGCACGCACCGAACGACTCGATGCGCTGCGCGATCTGGAAGCGAAGGTGTTCCACACCGGAAACCTCGCCAACATGCACTACGCGCTCGAGCACGGGATGATCCGCGGGCCGGTGCGTCGCGCCGCCTGGTCGATGCTGGGCGAACTCACCGCGCTGCGTTCGCCGCTGCCCTACACGAAATTCGCGGGCGCGCACGACATCACGCCTTTTCTCGGCGCCGACCTCGCGTCGTCGCATGCGACCGCTGCCGCTGCGTAGACCGAACGAAAGAACACGGAGAGGATCGTCACCATGCACGTCATCGTTACGGGTGCGTCGTCCGGTATCGGCGCGGCCATCGCCCGCGAGTTCGCGCGCAGCGGCGCACAAGTCACCGTCGTCGCGCGTCGGCGCGAGAAGCTCGATGCGCTCGCGCGTGAATTCCCGGAGCGCATGCACGTCATCGCGCGCGATCTCTCCGACCCGCACGATTGCGTCGATTGGATCGCGGACGCCGAACGCGCGCACGGACCGATCGATGTGTTCGTGAACAACGCGGGCGTGCAAGAGATCCAGCCGCTCGACGAAATGGCTCCCGCGAATATCGAGCGCGTGCTGCAGTTGAACCTGCACGTGCCACTGCGACTCTCGAATGCGGTGCTTCCGGCGATGCTCGCGCGCAAGTCGGGCACCATCGTGGACGTCGCATCGATCTCCGCGTTCGCGCCGACGCCTGGGATCACGGTGTACAGCGCGTCGAAAGCGGGGCTCGCGGCTGCGTCGGAGGCGTTGCGCGGTGAGTTGCGCAACACCGGCGTGCACGTGGTGACGGTGTATCCGGGGATCATCGGCGACACCGAGATGGGCGAAGCGGGGCTCGAGAAGATGCAGTCGCAGGCGACCGTGCAGATGGTGCCGCAAGGGAAGGCGAGCGAACTGGCGCGACGGGTGCGCATCGCGGTCGAGCGCAAACGCGCGCGCGTGATCTACCCGTACTCGATGGTCGTCTCGCGCTGGTTCCCGGGGCTCACGCGCTGGTTTCTCGATCGCTTCACGCCGGTGATCCGCAACAAGCCCACGCTGCCGTCAGCCAGCGACTCGAAGACCGTCACGAACGAGGCAGCGCGCGCCTAGTCGAACGAACAGGGGAAAACGTCATGCACTTCACGAATCGCATCCTCGGTCGCACCGGTATCGATGTCTCGCCGCTCGGTCTTGCCACGGGGAAGGGATCGATCGAAGCGCGCGAGGTCGAACGCGCATTCGAACGCGGCATCAACTATTTCTACTGGGGCTCGTACCGCGCGTCGAAGTTCGGCGAGGGGTTCCGCACCGTCGCGAAGAACCATCGCGCCAACGTGCGACTCGTGGTGCAGAGCTACACGCGCTCGGCGGGACTGATGCGCGGATCGCTCGAGCGCGCGCTGAAGAAACTCGACACCGACTACACCGACCTGCTGCTGCTCGGATGGTGGAATCAGCCGCCGCCCGCGCGGATTCTCGACGCCGCGCTGGCGTTGAAGGAACGCGGGCTCACGAAGCATCTGATGATCTCGTGTCACGACCGAAACAGTTTCGCGCAGTACGTGAACAACCCGGCGTACGACGCCATCATGGTTCGCTACAACGCGGTTCACCCGGGTGCGGAGACGGAAGTGTTCCCGCGTCTCGGCGCAACGCCGGTGGGCGTCGTTTCGTACACCGCGACGCGATGGGGGCACTTGCTCGACTCGAGCGTTCTTCCCGAGAACGAGCCGCGCCCGACGCCGGCCGATTGCTACCGCTTCGTGCTCACGAACTCTGCGGTGAACATCACGATGTGCGCGCCGCGCAACGGCGCGGACCTCGATCAAGCGCTGGCGACCATGGAGCGCGGGCCGATGAGCGCCGACGAACTCGCGTGGATGAAGCGTGTCGGCGTGCACGTGAAGAAGGCGACCGCGGGGCGGCGGACTTTCAATCCGATCGAGATGCTCGACCGCACCGTGCAGTTCTTCACGCCCAAACCGACCGCGGGTCTGAACACCAGCGCGGACTGATTCCCGCGCGCGGGGCTTCGTGCTAACTCCCCCGCACCAACATGTACGGATTCGACCTCACCGAAGAGCAGCAAGCACTCGTGAAGACCGCGCGCGATTTCACGCGCGCCAAGATCATCCCGGTCGCGGGTGAACTCGACGAACACGGAACCTTCCCGAAGGACGAGTTCAAGCAGGCCTACGACCTCGGCCTCGTGAACTGCGAAGTGCCGCAGGAGTACGGCGGCCTCGGGCTCACGTGCCTCGAGCACGCGCTCATCCTCGAGGAGATCTCGTACGGATGCCTCGGCATCAACACGACGCTCGCCGCGAACTCGCTCGGCTCGATGCCGATCATCATCGCGGGCAACGACGAGCAGAAGAAGAAGTACCTCGGCTCGCTCATCGAGAGCCCCATCTACGCGGCGTACTGCTGCTCGGAACCCGACGCCGGCAGCGACGTGGCGGGCATGAGCACGCGCTACGAAGCGAAGGGCGACGAGTTCGTGATCAACGGGCAGAAGCGCTGGATCACCAACGCGGCGTACGCGTCGTGGTTCACGGTGCTCGCGACGCGCGACCGCTCGATGAAGCACAAGGGGATCTCGGCGTTCATCGTCGATGCGAACACCCCGGGCGTGAAGATCGGCAAGAAGGAAAACAAGCTCGGTCAGCGCGCGTCGGTGACCAACGACGTGATCTTCGAAGACGTGCGCATCCCGCGCGCGAACCTTCTCGGCAACGAGGGTGAGGGCTTCAAGATCGCGATGAAGACCTTCGATCGTTCGCGTCCGTGGATCGCCGCGGGTGCCGCCGGAGTGATCCGCCGCGCGCTCGAAGAGAGCCGCGCGTATGCACTCGAGCGCAAGACGTTCGGCGTGCCGATCGCGCAGCACCAGGCCGTGCAGTTCATGTTGGCGGACATGGCCGTGAAGTACGAAGCGACGCGCCTGCTTTGTCACAAGGCCGCGTGCATGGTCGATCAGGGGAAACTCGACTCCGTGATCAGCGCGTACGCGAAGGTGTTCGGCGCGGACAGCGCGATGGAAGTCACGACCGACGCGGTACAGATCTTCGGTGGCTACGGCTACACGAAGGAGTACCCGGTCGAGAAGCTGATGCGCGATGCGAAGCTGTTGCAGATCTACGAGGGCACTTCGCAGATCCAGCGCATGGTCATCGCGAAGAACCTTCTCTTCACGCGCTAGAGGCGGCGACGGGATCGCCCGCGTTTCGAGCGCGGGCGAGACCATCACGCGAGCATCCGCTCGCTACGGCGACAAGAGCACATCGGTGCGGCGATTCTGTGCGTTCGAGCCGATCGGCTGGTTCGCCGCGCTGCCGGACGTCGCTTCGATCCGTGAACCATCGACGCCACGCTCGACGAGCATGTCGCGAACGCGGTCGGCTCGCCGTTCGGAGAGCCGTTGATTCGCGTCCGGGTTGCCGACGCTGTCGGTGTGTCCGACGAGGCGAACCCGTGCGGTCGGATTCGAAGTCATCACCTGCACGAGCTGATCGAAGTGCGGGCGGCTCGACGCGGTGAGATTCACCGTCGCGAAGTCGAACTCGAGCGGTCCGAAGTTCGTCGACGGCGCGTTCGCGTTCTGTGCGCCCGCGATCGGCGCGGTGGCATCGCGCGCGGCGGCGTTCTGCTCGTTGTTCGACGGCTGTTGCATCGCCGCGCTCCCCGCTTCGGGACCGCCACCGCGTGCGTTCGGTTGTTCGGGTACGCCGCTCGAGCCGAGTACGTACCCGCTGTCGCCGCTGCCGGTCAGCGACGGGACAGCCGGTAGCGTCGGCCCGAGCGCGACGGGTGCCGGCGCGTTGATCGCCGGTGGCGCCACGCCGTGTGTCCGCGACGATGCGTCGTCCGCCGCGCGTCGTTGCGCGTCGGTCATCGCCATGTGCGAGTCGAGTCCCTTCGGAAGCTTCGTGCTGTCGACGTTGCCAGTGTTCTCGATGCTCGCGACCGTGGGGCCTGCGTTGTTCTTCGCGAGCCCCCACACGCCGAGTCCGCCGACCGCGAGGATGCCCAGCAACGCTGCGGGGACGAGCCACGACGATCGGTGCGAGGTCGCGACGCCCGAAGGGGTCGGCGTGAACGGATGCATCTCCGCCGGCATGGGCGTTACGCGCAGACGCTCGCGGGCGACGTCGGACTCCACGGGCGTCACGCCGGGTGCGAGTGAACGAAGCGAGGCCGGAAGTGCACCGGTGACGTTCGCACGCTCGTCGCGCAGCAATGCTTCGAAGCCGCGCAGTTCGAGACCGCGCCGCGCGACGATCGCGCCGATCGTGGCGACGAGTGCGCCTGCGCCGTAGTGGAGCAGCCGCCCGGCATTGTCACGATTCACGCCCGCGTGTTCGCCGATCCCGCGCGCGATGGAGTCCTCACGCGCGCCGAGCAGATCGCGTACGAAGATTCCACCGCGGTCGTCGAGCAACCGGGGCTCGAGCGGAAGACCTTCTGTGCTCATGACCGGCTCGGCATCGATGCCGCGCTGTCGGCTCATGATCCCGTCGTAGAGCTGGCTCCCGCCTCGCGTCGACACGCGCGCGATCATCGCCGCCAGAACCGCGGGAATCGCAGCCTCGAGACCGCGTCGCGCGCTCCATTCGTCGATGCCGACGAGCCGCGAGATCGCACCGATGCCGCCCGAGCCGAGTGAATCGACCGCTTGTGTACTGAGTGTGTTGTGCATGCGCCGTCCCCTTTCGTGCAGGTGCGGCGATGGGTTTGCGACGTGCGTGCCGATCGAGCGCGTACGCACCCGAGTGGCTCGAGCCGCTCAGTACGTGACGACGAGATCGAAGCGGAAGGTGCGTCCGTTCTGCGGCATCGTCGGCGCGAGATACGTCTGCGTGACCGGGACGCTCCAACGCCAGTCGAGCAGGTTGTAGACGCCGATGGCCCAGCGCACGCCGAAGCGCGCGACATTGCCCGAGATGACGGCATCCGCCAGCACCGCGGGCGCCGTGCTTCCGCCTGCTGCGGTCGGCAGCACGTCGTTGGTCACGCGCCGACCCGTCTCCGCGGCGATGCGCACGGCACCGGTCGCGACACCCGGCACGATCGGCACGATCGCGCGCGCGCCGGCGAGAAACTCGGGCGCGTTCGGCACCCACGACGCTGGGTAAGGAACGCCGTCGAGGTACTGCGCGCGCTGGTAGCTCGCGTTCGCGGTGATCATCCAGCCCTGGCGAAACTCACGTCGCAGCTCGAGGTCCGCGCCGAGGGTTCCGATCGGTGCGGTGCCATTCGCGTAGCGTGTGCACGTCGGGCAGTCGGCCGTCGGATCGTCGACCGTTTCGACGAGGCCTTCGACATAGCTCGCGTGCACCGCCGCGAGCGCGACCCAGTCTTCGAGAAAACGCTGCGAGTACTCGATCTCGGCGGAGTACACGGACTCGGGGCCGAGCGTGAGCGAGCGATTCGGCTGCACCGCCGGGTTCTGCGTGACGCCGCCATCGTTGTAGTACGACTCGTAGATGCTCGGTGCGCGGAAGGCTCGGCCGCCCATCACCTTGAGCACGCCGCCGGTGACGGGTCGGAAGATCAACGCGCCGCGCGGGACGAAGATGGGACCGAACGTCGAGTACACGTCGACGCGCGCACCGGCCGAGATGCGGAACCAGTTCGTCACGCGCTGATCGAGAATCGCGTAGCCGGCGCCGAACGCGTAGGGACGATGCTCGTTGATGTAGCGTCGACCGAAGAGCGCATCACCGGAATTCGGATCGCTCTGGCAGCAACCCCAGATGTCGGCTTGCGGGTGGTACTGCCCTTCGCCGCCGATCGTGATGCGGTTGCCGGGGAACGCGAAGATCAGGATGCGCGCTTCGGCGCCGAACCACGTGCCGCCGTACTCCTCGAGGCTCGGCTTCGGATAGTAGTAGAGCCCCTGGAAGCCGTAGTGGTTCGCATGCACACGCGTGAAGAGCTGCACGCGTCGCGAGAGCCACGGCTCGAAACGAACCTCGCCGAGATAGCGCGAGTCCCAGTAGTTGGTGCGCGGGTCGTTGAAGGCCGTGCCGACCGCGCCGATCGGAATGTGTTGCTCGCGGGTGTGGAAGAACCACTGAGCAGTGACCGGTCCCCACCATGCGCGCCCCGCGGTGCCGACGGCCGCGAACGAGTCCACGCGGTTCGCGGTCCGCGTCGTCGTGCCGCCCATACCGTCGGGAACTTGCATCGTCAGGTCGAAGCCATCCGAACGCGCGCCCGACACACTGGCCCACACGCCGCGATCGCGGCCGAAATTCACGTTGAAACCGGCCCGCGCGGTGAGCACGCCGTTGTCGTAGGTGCCGAAACCGCCGTGCACGCTGGTCGGTTCGTCGCGACGACGAGTCACCAGGTTGATCACGCCGGAGAACGCGCCGGTACCGTAGAGCAGCGATCCGGGGCCGCGGATCACTTCGATGCGCTCGATGTCGTGCAGATCTGCGCGGCCGTCGGAGCCGATGTACGAACTGTTGAGCAGATTGTCGTTGAGCGAAGCGCCGTCGCTCAGGACCAGCACGCGATTGCCGTAATCGTTCGGCTCGCCTAGCCCGCGAATGCCGGCGGACACGTAGGCGCGGTCGTTGGAGAGATACACGCCGCGAATGCCACGGAGTGATTCGGCGATGGTCGGATACGCGAACGCGCGCAGTTCGGGTGAGCCGATGATGCTGAGTGACGACGGTGCATCGTCGATGCTCTCGGCGACGCGCGAAACGGCGGTGACTTCGCGCACCGGCAAGAGTCGAAGGTCGAGCAGTTCGGCTTGCTGACCCGCGCGCACGATGACGTCGCGCTCGATCGACGAGTAGCCACGAAGGCTCACGCGTACGTGGCGTCGACCGACGGAGACACCCGGCACGACCGCGGGGGTGAAGCCGACCGAGCGGCCGTCGATCTCGACGAGTGCGTCGCGTTCGTCAGCGCTGACGACGACGGTGCCGACCTGCGCCTGCAACGCCGCGCGCACCGTGCTGGTCTGGCGCGCGACGACATTCACGCTGCGCGTGCTGAGTTGAAACCCTTCGCGGGAAAAATAAAGCGTATGCGGTCCGGGCGGCAGTTCGAGGTTGCAGGGCGACGCGCACGCGGTCGCGCCGTGTTCGTCATCGACGTGCACGACAGCGCCGGGATCGCCCTCGATGCGCACGTTGCCGACGATGCGACGCAACTCGAGACGCACCGGTGTCTCGCTTCCGAGTTGTGCGTCGATGGGATCTGATTCGGCCGGTTCGTATCCTTCGAGTTCGGCGATGATGCGATAGCGCCCGGCCGGGAACGCGAGCGCGCGCGGGGACCGCCCGCGTGAGCCGAGGTCGCGACGGTCGATGTAGATCGTCGCGCCGGCAGGCGTCGTCTCGACGCGGAGCACCGCGACGTTCGGTGCGATGCGCGCGATGGCGCCTTCGATCTCGGTGCGCACGCGTGGCGTCAGCGAGGTCGATTCCAGCGCGTCGACGTAATAGCGATGCGCATCGGCGAATCGCTGGAGTGACTCGTATGCGCGCGCGATATTGAACACCACGTTCGCGTTCGGCACGAGCCGGTTCGACGCGAGAAAGTGCTCGAGCGCGCCGCGAAAGTCACCGGTGCGATAGCGATCGGCGCCGAGCTGGAACTGCAGTTCCGCTTCGTCGGCGAGGCCGTCGGCCGCAACTGGTTGCGCCATCGCCAGCGCGATGCACGCCGCCAGCGAGATCCCCACACGGCGAAAGCGCGCCGCTCGCCTTATCCCACGCACGCGCGGATCATCCGCGCTGGCCGCGGCGCGCGCAATAACTTCGCGCTATCAACGCTCCATCATGATTTCGAGGCCGTGCCCCGAACTCTGACCGGTGGTCGTCGTGGTCGTAGTCCCGGTGCTCGACGCGCCGCCGTTGCGGCGTCCGTGGTGCCGTCCGCTCGATCCGGCAGTCGTCGGGTTCGCAGCCGTGCCCGGCTCCGGAGCGGTCGGGTTCGCGACGGCAACCGTCGGCGTCGCAGGCGTCGCCACGAGCATCGCCACGATGCGCGAATTCTCACGCACCGGCGGCTGCTCGAGCGGATAGGGCTGGTAGCCGTTGAGCGCGAGCATCAGGTGGCGCGTCTCGGTGCGCGCCGGATCCATCGTGAGCGCGAGCGGCGTGACGCCGATGTTCTGCCCGTTCTCGGTGATCAGCGCGCCCGACGGCATCGACTCGATGCGCACGGTCGCCGGCAGCGGCACCGGCGTGGGAGTAGGCGTCTGTGTCGTCGCGCTCGCGCTCACCGGTGCGGTGCTCGCGGCGTGTCGCGCATCGCGGTGCATGATCATCGCGACCGCGGATCCGAGGGCGCCGATGCCGATCGTTACGAGCAGCACCGCGACGGCTTTCGAGCGTGCCGGCGGGAGCTGCGGGATCGTGGCGCTGCGTTCGCTGAGCGACGCGCCGACAAGGGATCCGGACGGTTCGATCGGGTACGCCTCGCCAGCGGGATGATCGCCCGTGACCTGGCCGATGTACCCACGCGTCGAGATGCCGAGTTGTTGCTGCAGAGCGCGCAGATCGCGAATCAGTTCGTCGGCGTTCGCGTGACGTTCGGCCGGATTCTTGGCGAGGAGCTTTCGCACCAGCGCTTCGACCGACGCCGGAACCGACACCGCCGGATTGCGCTCGGCGAGCGAGGGAATCGGGCTCGCCACGTGCGCGAGAAGGATCTGCATCGAACTCGGCCCGTCGAACGGAACGCGTCCGCACAGCGCCTGGAACATGATCACGCCGAGCGCGTAGAGATCGGTGCGGTGATCGACTTCGGCTTTGTCGATCTGCTCGGGCGACATGTACTTCGGCGACCCGAGGAACGAGCCTTCCTGCGTGAGGTCCTCGCGGTTGTCGCCCTCGACCTGCTTCACGAGTCCGAAGTCGAGGATCTTCACTTTCTCGCCCGACTCGGCGTCGGGTACGAGCATCACGTTTCCGGGCTTGAGATCGCGATGCACGATCCCGTTGCGGTGTGCTTCGCGAAGGCCGCGTGCGATGTCGAGCGCGAGCGTGAGGGTGTCGGCGACCGAGAGCGATCCACCCGATTTGCGCAGGCGTGTGTGAAGCGTCTCGCCTTCGAGCAGCTCCATCGCCATGAAGTACGCTTCGTCGGGGATCTGCTCGATGCGGCCGTAGTCGTAGATGGTGACGACGTTCGGATGCGACAGCTTCGCGCACAGGCTCGCTTCCAAGAAGAAGCGTCGCTGAAACGCCGGGTCGACCTGCAGAACGCCCGGCTTGTTGCGGAGGACCTTCACCGCGACGATGCGACCGAGAGGCTGCTGTTCCGCGCGATACACCGCTCCCATCCCGCCTTGGCCGATGGGCTCGACGACACGAAACTTTCCGTTGATCACAAGGCCGACGAGTGGATCGGTCACAACCCCTCCCTACTCGGGGTTCGGGTTATAGCGTGTAAACGCTGCGGTTGCGACGAAGCGCGTGCGAGTAATCGATCGACCGCTCAACCGTGAGGTCACGTCGGGCTGCTCACAAGCTCTGGCGCGAACAAGAGCTCGCGAACCGATGCAGGCATTCGGGTCGGACGGCCGGCCACCGTGCAGGTAGCGAGCGTGGTGCTGGCCGTGACGAGGACGAGCAGTTCACCGACGCGCCGCACTTCGTACGCGAACGTCGCGGCGACGGCGCGCACTTCGGCGACCGACACGTGGATCTCGAGCAGGTCGTCGTAGCGCGCGGGGGCGCGGTAGCGGATCTGCACGTCGACGAGCGGCATGATGATCCCGGCTTCTTCGATGGCGGCATAGCTCCCGCCGCGCCGGCGGATGAACTCGGTGCGCGCGGTTTCGAAGTACCGCAGGTAGTTCGCGTGATGAACCACGTTCATGCGGTCGACGTCGGCGTAGATCACGCGGACTTGAACGACGGAGTGCTGCACGGGGGACGGTATTAGCTTTCTGACATTTCGCGTCGACGGGATTCGCGCGCGGGTGCGTGTCGCGTGCGCGTCAGAGGCCCGAATCCGCCTCGGAATCGAGGTTTTCCTGACGCGCTCGGCGACACGGCACGGGACCCGCGGGGCTGAAATGT
>CBIHQZ010000007.1:0-22536 GCA_966212315.1 uncultured Myxococcales bacterium | reverse complement strand
CTACCTCGATCCGGGCGAGGGCGGACGGAACACCGCGGCCACCGAGCCGCCGGATCGATGGCTCTCGCGCATGGTGCAGCGTGGGGTCGTGAACGCAGCGGCGCTGCGCGATCCATGGGGCGGATCGTTCGTGTTGCGGCGCGCGCAGCCCGGTCGCGACTCGATCGCGATCGCAGTGCCGGCTGCTGGATGGGAACTGATCTCACCCGGACCCGATCGCGCGGCGGGGACTGCGGACGACGTGCGCAATCCGTTCGAGCGCGCAGTGCCGACTGCGACGGTGTACGCGATCGCGTCGGGCGAAGACGCATTGATGCGGCAACTCGCGGTGCTCGATCCGGGCGGCGAAGTGCTCAATGCGGTGGCGGCCGCGTACGTGCGCATCGCGGGCGGCGCGCAGGAAGAATCGACCGGCGAGACGGTGACGGCGACGACGAGCGAGTCGACACCGGCGGCGGCGGATGATCTCGAAGCGGGCGGCGAGGCGCAGGCATACGGCGGGCTCGGCATGAACGGCACCGGCGCGGGAGGCGGCGGTCGAGGGATGGGCCGCATGGGCGTCGCGCACGCTGCTCCGGCGGCGTCGCCGGCGCGAGGCCCGGTGGCGGGGATGGACGAAGATGCGCGCGCGGCGCCCGCACAACAGATGGCGCGCGAACGACGCGACCAAGAAGAACCGAACGCGCCCGACGTGACGCGGAACGCGCGCACGGAGAGCGGCGGACCCCGCATGGCGCAGCTCGTGGCCCTGGTGCGCGAGCGATTCCCGGCGACGCTGCGGATGATCGCCGACGCGCCCGTCGATGCGTCCGGCACCACCGTGATCGAAGTGCCGCTCGCCGACTCGCTCACGACGTATCGCATCGATGCGATCGCGTGGACCGACGACGGATGGACGACGTCCGCGAGCACCGATGTTCGAGTCGATCAGGACGCGGTCGTCGATGCGCCCGTGCCGCCGTACGCGGTCGAGGGCGACACGGTGCGGCTGCCGTTGCGGGTGAGCAATCGCTCGCAGCGCAGCATCCGAGCGCGGGTGAGTGTCGCCGCCGAGGGCGATCTGCGCATCGGAACGGTGGCGCCGGCGGATGTCGAAGTCGCGCCCGGTGATGCAGGCGAAGCGATCGTGGTCGTGCCGTTGCGCACGCGCGGTCGCGGCGCGTTGGTGGTCACCGCTACGGATCTCGCGAACGGCGCACCGCTCGATGCGGCGCGTCGTCCGATGGAAGTGATGGCCGATGCGCGACCGGTACGCATGGCGGCCGACACGCTGGTCGACGGAACGGGCTCGCTGGTGTTCGACGTGCCCCGCGACGCGATCGCGCGTGCGGATGGTTCGATTCGCGTGGTGGTCGGCGGCGCGATCTTCGGCGACCCGCGCGTGTGGGGGCTGCAACTCGGAGATCCCTCGTGGGCCGCGTGGTCGCTGACGATGGGCGGTGTCTCGCCGTCGCGCGATCTGGTTGCTCGCCTCGCGACGCCGTTCGAAAGGGCGGGCATCGAACCCGAGGTCTACGGCCTCGATCCGGCGACGATGGCTCGCGCGATCGGTGGCTTGTGGCTCGCGCGCGAAGTCGAAGACGCCGCGATCCAACGCGGGCTCACGTCACTCACGCGGGCGCTCGAAGGCTTCGAACGCATTCCGCGCGCGGCGCTGACATCGTCGGTCGCGCGCGATGTGTACGCGGTGCAGCACGCGCAGATCCTGTTGGGGCTCGCACCGGCGATCGCATCGGCATCGCGTCGTGCGGCGCTGGTCGACGGACTCACGCATCTCGCATCGCGGTTGCGTCGCAGCGTGGAGTCGAACACCGCACCGTCGGGCGAGAGTCCCGCGCGCTGGGCCACTGCCGCGGCCGCACTCGTGGCGACGAGCAATGCTCCGTCGTCGCGCGCTCGCGAATTCCTCCGACGCGCCGAACGGGGCGTGGTGCGTGTCGCCGACGAAGTCTTCCTCGAAGCATCGCCCGGTGAATCCGCAACGCGCATCGCACCGAGTGCGCTCTACGCGATCTCGCTGATCGGCACCGGCCAGCGGCAGACCGCGTTCGCGATCGCCCGCACGCTCGCTCGTCTCGCACGGGCCGGCACCCGCTGGAACGCCGAATCGCGTGCGCTCGCCACCGCGATGATGGGCCGTCTCGCACCGGCACAACCCGAGGGACGGGCCGCGAGCGTTCACATCGACATCGACGGACGCGCGGTCGACGCACCGCTCGTGCAAGGGATCGCGGTGCAGCCGTCGCCGGTGCTCTCGCAGCCCGGCCGTCACACCGTGCACATCCGCACTGCCGACGGCGTCACCCTCGTCGCCGAAGCCGAAGCGCGCTACGGCCGCCCCTGGAGCGTTGCCCCCACGGTGCGCGGTCCCTTCGCGATGTCACTCGACGGCGCCCCCGGCGTTCGTGATGCGCGCGCGGCCTGGATACTCCGCGTGCAGAACCGTGGGCCGCGGGTGGTGTCAGCACCGGTCGTGGAAATCGATCTCCCTGCCGGCGCCGAACTCGACGAGGACGCGCGTCGCGAAATCGCGCGCCGCACCACGCAGCCACCGACGCTGTCGCAGCGCACGCTGGTGCTGAATCTTCGCGCGATGGCGCCCGGCGGTTTCGTTCGCATTCCGCTGCCCGTTCGCTGGAGCGTGGGCGGCACGGTGCACGGTCTCGGCATCACCGCATACGTGAGCAGCGAACCTGGATCCGGCGCCAACATCTTCGCGCCGCGCGCGCTCGACATCGGTGACGCCGCCGCCGAGCCGTCGCCCTCGCCCACGAGTACCCAGAACGCGCCCGCGACGGCAGGAGGTTCGCGATGAACCGCCGCGCCGACGCTTCGCACGAACCGACACCCACCCGCGAGAACCCCGTGCCGCAGACCGCATCGAAGTCGTTCCGTTCGCGCATCTCGTTCGTCGCCGCGTGTGCTGCCCTCGCGCTCGCATCGCATCCGAGCCCACTCGTCGCGCAGCAGACCATGCACC
Organism: uncultured Myxococcales bacterium; assembly: GCA_966212315.1. Taxonomy (GTDB): domain Bacteria; phylum Myxococcota_A; class Polyangia; order Polyangiales; genus CBIHQZ01. The sequence goes on along the minus strand of CBIHQZ010000007.1, from coordinate 19,556 downwards.
GACCGGTGAACGCCGGTGACGTGACGGGTCTCGAGATGTCGATCGAAGGGGTGCGCCACGCGCCACGCGGAGGGCATCTGCGATGGCTCCTCGCCGTGCACGAAGTCGTCGGGCTCAGTGACCTGCGACCCGCACAGCGAACCCACGTACGCCTGCTCTCGTCGCTCGTACGTGATCACGCGGTAAGCGAAGCGGACACCGATGCGCGCGGCCGTGCCGAAGTCGGCTTCGACATTCCCGCCGACGCGCCCGGAAGCTTTCACATCGTGTTCGAGGCGGTCTCACCGCGTGGCGTTCGACGTCAGTTCGATCTCGACGTGACCGCCGATGCCGCGCGCACCGTGATGATCGAGACCGATCGCTCCACCGTCCGCCCGGGTGATCCCGTGACGGTGTGGGGGCGCGTCGCGTCGGCCGTCACCGAACAACCGCTCGGCAACGAAGCCGTGCGACTCGAACTGCAGGACGCGCACGGTCGCAACGTGATCGGTCGAATGGATCTGCACACCGACGCGGCCGGTGCGTTTCATCAGCGCGTCAGTCTCCCGCCGCGTGCGCTCGATCGCTTCACGTTCACCGCCACCGCAGGTCGGGACGAGTTCGCCACGCGTGCGAGCGCGACCGTGCTCACCGCGATTCCCGACGAGCCGGCGCTGATCCTTCGCGCGGCCGCGGCGCAGACGATCGCGCGCCCCGGGCAGCCGATCACCGTGCGCGCCGTTCTTCGCACCGGTGATGGTCGCCCCGTGCGTGCTGCGACCGTGTCGTCGCCGTTTCTTCCGCTCGACGCGACGACCCATCGCGCGCCGATCATTCGCACCGACAATCGCGGCCGCGCGGAGTTCAGCTTTACCGCGCCCGACACCGGCGCTGCGCTGCGTGACATCGCGATCTCGGTGAACGCGATTCGCACCGGCATCGGTTCGGCGGACGCGACGACGCAAGTGCGGGTCGTGCGCGATGCGTTCTTCGGTGCGGTCAGTGTCGAAGGCGGCGCGTTCGTTCCGGGTGTTCCGGGGCGCTTGTACGTGCGCGTCGTGCGTGCCGATGGATCGGCAGCGGGCGCCGGCGTCGAAGTCGCCTTGCGCGGTGCGAGATTCCCGGCGGGACTGCACGGCGTGACCGACGCGGACGGTGCGGTCGCGATCGAGACGAACCTCGTGGCCCCGGCGGCGACGCCTGCGCGAGCGCGCGCGGTTGCAGCGGGCGGCGATGGCGAAGCGCCCGAAGACACCGCGAGCAACGACGATGCCGATCGATGCGGTGGCGGGACTGCGACGTCGTTCGACGTGACGTTCCACGAGGGCAGCTCGCAAGGGAGCGCGAGTGGATGCGTGCCGATCGATCCCGATGGCACCGTGCGCGTGCGAACGCCCGACGGACCACTGGCCACCGCGGGGCGGCCGATTCGTATCGCGTTCGAGACCGCGCGTGCGGCCGCGAGTCTTCCGATCGAAGTGGCGCTCGTCGCGCGTCGCGACACGTGGGTGCCGATTGCCGCGCAGGTCGTCGCCGCCGGTGCGCGTGAAGCGGCCATCACCATCCCCGCCGATGCGACGGGGATGCTCTTCGTACGCGCGCGTCCGCTTCACGGCGTGGTCGCCGAACCGATTCGCGGCGGAATGACCGCGGTGTGGGTGGCGCCGGGTGCGCGCTTCGCGCTCGACGCGGAGGTGAACGACGACGGCACGCACGCGCGCGTTCGCACCATCGGCAGCGCCGAAGGGATCACCGGCATGAGCGTGGTCGTGCCGAGCGAAGACGGTGAAGCGCTCTTCAATCGCATCGTTTCGCGCGCGGGAACGGCACCTCTCGGCGATCTGCGTGTCGATGCCGGTCGAGTCGGCGCGGTCCTCGTGGCGGGCTCGCTCGCGGCGCTCACACCGCTCGACGACGCCGCCCCCGCGGTTCTTCGCGACGGACGGCTCACCGCCATCCCAGCCCCCGAGAACCCGGCCGCGCGCGGCACGCTTCGCGATCCATGGCGCGCCCGTGCGCGATTCGTCGAAGGGCGTCTCGCGTTGCTCTTCCGCCAGATCGAGCAGCACGTCGCGCAGTCGATCGAGCACGGACGCGAGAACGTCGCAGTGCGCGGTGCCGGCGGACGCTGGGTGTTCAACCGCGAGATCTTCGACGCGATTCTCTCGAGCGAAGGGCAGAGCAACAGTGGCGGCCCGCGAGCGCTCGGTGGCGATCCGCTCACCATCGAAGTGCTCCAGCGACTCGATCCCGCGTTCACGTTCGACAACGTCGCGCGTCGACTCACTCGCCGGCGGCTCTTCGCCACGCTGCTCGCACTGCGACACTTCGTGAACGAGCACTCGCTCGATCTGCGCTGGTCGTGGCGCGGTGATCCATCGACCTGGCTTCGCGCGATCTCGAACGGAGAGACCTCGTACGACGAAGACGGCAACACGCTGTCGCACGCCGATCTGCTCGACGGCTGGGGCAATCCGCTCGCGTTGCGCCCCGCGCCCGGCGGCCGCAATCGCTTCTCGTTCCTCGTGCCGGTGCAGGGCTACGAACTCGTCTCGGCCGGACCCGACGAACGCTTCGGCACCGCGGACGACGTGTTCGATCCGCTCGCACGCGTGCTCCCGTCCGGTGGCGCATTTGCCCGCGCGGTCGACGAAGACGGACTGCTCGCGCGTTTGAACGGCGTCGAACTCGGACGCGCGACCATTGCGCGACTCGCGAGCGTTTTCGATGCGGAGACCTCGTACGACGCGAGTGATCGTGAATCCACCGAGCAGTCGGTGTCGCATTGGGACGAGATCCCCTCGCGCTTCGAAGACGATCCGCACGCGCTCGATCTGGTGCGTCCGGCCCTCGCATCGCCGGTGCGCTCGACCGCGCTCGCATCGCTTCGAGCGGGCGACGCATTCGACATCCCCCTCGGCGTCGACGACGAACCGCGCACGTACGCGGTGGTGGTGGATGCCTGGAACGCACAGGGCTTTCCTGCGCGTGCGATCCGTCGCTTCACCGCGGGCACGCCCCTTCTCGTCGACCTCCCGATCGCAGCGCGTGCCGACGAGGCGCATCCGCTCGTCGCGCGTATCGGCGCGGGTGAGTCCGTGCACGTGAATGCATCGGTCACGAACCTCTCGGACTCGCCGCAGTCACTCGTCGTCGAAGCGAGTGGGACAGGTCCGATCGGTGTGAGCGGTCCGCACGAGGTGAGTGTTCCGCCGGGCGAGACTGCTTCTCTCGATCTCGCCGTGAGTGCGAATGGTGCGGGCACGGGTGAAGCGCGCATCGTGTTGCGCGATCGAAACGGACGAACGCTGCGCACTGTCGCGGCGCCGCTCGTCGCAGATCAAGGCGCGCTCGGTGTTCGTGACGACCGTGGAATGCTGGTCAGCGGAACGCACCACGCGAGTCTCTCCGTGGACGTTCCCGGCACTCGCCATGTCACGTCGTCGCGGCTGGTCGTGAGCGCGCCTTCGTCACTCGCCGACGATCCCGAGTTCGCGCGCGTGCGCCGCCTCGATCCGGCGTTGATCGCGTGGTCGTACACGCTCGCGACGCGCGAACTTCCATCGTCGCTCGCTGCGGATCTCTTGCAGGCGCAGGAGCCCGGAGGACCGTTGCGTCCCATGTTCGCCGAAGTCGGCTCGCTGCGTCGTGGCGGCCCCGTCGTCGGTGCATCGCCGGCGATCTCCACCGCGTGCGCGCTGGTCGCATGGAGCGCCGCACCCGAGGACGACTTCACCGCGGCTCGAGCGCGCGTCGCGGCGGCCAGGGTCCTCCCGTCGTTGCGCGGTTCGATCGGTGGCATCGCCGGTCCACTTCGCGAATCGGCTGCCGTTCTCGCCGCGCTCGCGACCGGCGGCAGTGGTGGCGGCTCCGAGGGCGACGAGTCGGTCGACCCGGTGGCCGCGTACGCCGAATCGCTGCGCGCCGAACTGCGCGAAGCACAGCGGTCGTATCCGCAACAACCGACAATCCTCGCGCGTGCGGCCGCCGCATTGCTCCTCAGCGATCCCGCCGACGGACGCGGCATCGCGATGTTCGATGTCGTTCGACGCGCGGTCATCCGTCGCGACGGGCTCGCATGGGTCCGCGGCGGTGAAGGATTGGTCACGCAGGGCGAGGAACTCATCGCCACCGCGGCGCTCGCGATCGCTGCGCAACAACGCGGCGAAGCCGAGCTCGCGGCCGATCTCGCGCGCACCGTCGCGGCTCGCGCGCACATCGCCATGCGACTCGGCGGGGAGTCGTCGTTCTGGCTTCTCGCGACCGTGGGATACGGCGTGTACGGACTGGCGGCGCCCGAATCGGTCGACGTCCGCATCGGCGACTCGACGCGGCACATCGCGTTGCAGAACGGCCGCGCCATCGTTCCGCTCGACGCGCACAACGGTGGCACCTCGGTGCAGGTGTCCATCGCAGGGCGCGAGGCCGACGCCGCATTCGCGTTCGCGCGACTCGAAGTGCTCTCCGACTGGTCGTTCGTCGCGCGCAACGACGCGCCGATCCGCTTCACCCTGCAGGGCGATCACGGCTACTCGGACGAAGTCTCTGCGCTCGAACTCACCGTTCGCAACGCGAGCAACGCCTCGGTGCCGCGAACCATCGTCGAACTGCTCTTGCCGTCGGCGACTCGCTTCGACGAGAACGCGCGCGCAGCGCTGCAGTCCCGACCGCACATCGCGCAAGTCGATGCGCGCGACGGCGGCATCGTTCGCATCACCCTCGACCAGCTGGCGCCCGGCGAGACGCTCGAGATCCCGCTCGCGGTCGAATGGCTGGCCCGCGGCCGGATCCGCGACTTCGCCGTCGTCGGTTACCGCGAAGACGCCCCCGCTGCGTTGACGATTCTTCCCCCCGCCGTCATCGATCTCCGTCCCCGCCCGCCGGAGTGAGTTGCGCCAGCGGCGCACGAACCCGCAGAATCGCAGGATGCGTTTCCGCCGCCTGGCTCTCGCCTTCGCTGCTTCGCTGACCACGGCATCGCTCGCGATCGCAACCACGGCCTCGGCAACCACGGTCGTACCCATCACGGTCGAAGCGCTCTCGCGCCGCGCCGACGAGGTCCTCGTCGTCACGCCGCGCGCCGCATCCGCGCATTGGCTCGCGCGGGAGATCGTCACCGACTACCAGCTCGAAGTGCAGTCGGTCGTTCACGGCAGTGCCACTGTCGGATCGCGGGTCACGCTGCGCGCGCCGGGCGGCATCGTCGACCGCGTCGGCCAGCGCATCCCCGGCGTACCGACGCTCGAGATCGGACGCCCCTACGTCGTCTTCCTCTCGCACGCGACCGACGGCACGGGCGTGAACTACCTCACCCATCTCACCGCCTCGGTACTTCCGGTCAGCACCGCGCCCGACGGTGCGATCGTGGTGACCCCTGCCGCCGAAGGGATGCGCGTCGCGGTGTCCGCCCCCACCGCCGCGGCCGCGCTCGCGAGTGATGCGACCGTGATGCGACGCGACGGTGTTGCACTCGAAACGCTGGTCCGCGTGATGGGAGCGTCGCGATGAAGCGCGCGCCACTCACGGCAGTCGCAGCACTCGCACTGGCGCTCGCACCGCACGTTGCCCACGCGTGGTGCCGCACCACCACCGACAGCAGCCGCAGTGGCGAATGCGCGACCAGCGGCACGCCGATCTACTGGCAGGGATTGTGTGCCGGCTATTCGCTCTACACCGAAGGCTCCCCCGAGATTCCGTTCGAGAACCTGCGCGCGACGACGCTCGCGGCCGCGACGACGTGGCAGACCGCCGCGTGTGATGCGAACGGGACGCAGCCGCAATACTTCCGTCTCGAAGCGCTCCCCGACACGACGCAGCCGACCGGCTTCGATCGCAACGGCGTCAACTCGAACACCATCTCGTTCAACTCGGTCTGGACGCTCGACACGCGACATCGCCTCGGCACCATCGCGATCACGCTCGTGTCGTTCGATCCGATCACGGGCGAGATCGTCGACGCCGACCTCGAGATGAATCAGTGGAGCGACGCGAATCCCGACGGCTTCCACTTCTCCACCGGCGATTCGTCGCCCGAGGCCGCCGACCTTCCGACGATCCTCACGCACGAACTCGGACACTTCCAAGGTCTCGGTCACAGCACCGTCGACACCGCAGTGATGTGGCCGAGCGCGGGTCTCGGCGAACAGCGACGGATGCTGCGAACCGACGACGTGCAGGGGATCTGCGACGCCTACAGTCCGGACTTCGCGCCGGTGAACGACCACACCTGCAATCGCGTTCCGTTCGGCGGCTTCGCGGTCAATCAGTACGGCGGGCGCGTGCGGGGCGGATGTGCGATCGCGCCGCGGAACGCACCCGCGTCGGGTCGATCGGGTTCGCGCGGCCTCGCAGTGGCGGCCATTGGAGTCGCCGCGTTCGCCGCTCGGATGTTCAGTGCGCGTCGCGCGGATCGACGCGTGAACACGCGGTAACGCGTCGCGCGGCAGCCCCGGTGTCCACCGCGAACGGACAGGGGCGTTGTGAACGCCGATCCACGGTGGCAAATCGATCCGCCGTCGGGAGCGCGCGAAATGCCGAGGGAATCCGGCGCCCGGTCGGCAACCGGACCATGGTACGTCGGCTGCACTCGACATCTTCCGTCACGCATCGACCGCGACGAACGAATCGCGGCGCGCGACGGAGGATCCCGATGAACGCGGTTGCACTGGATAGCTTGAACGAAGTCGAACTCCTCGATCGCCTCTTCGCGCACGACGAGCGCGGGTGGCGCGAGTTCTGCCGACGTTACGATCGACTCATCTGGCGCTGCATCACGAAGGTCACCACCCGTTTCGGCAACGTGATCTGCCAGGAAGACGTACGCGAGGTCTACGCGAACTTCCTCGTCGCGCTGATGGCGAACGACATGCACAAGCTCCGCATGTTCGATCCCGCGAAGGGCAATCGCCTCGGCACCTGGATCGGTCTCCTCGCGATCAACAGCGCGTGGGACTACCTCCGCTCGGTGTCGCGTCAGCCCGCCGGCGATCCGCTCGCGCTCGCCGAGGACCGCCCGTCGGTCGCGCCCGATCCGTTCGAGCACGCCGCGCAGCGCGAAGACTGCTTGAAGGTCGAGAAACTGCTCGGCACGTTCTCGCGTCGCGATCGCACGTTCGTCACGCTGTACTTCGTCGATGGCCGCTCGCCCGAAGAGATCGCCGACGAGATGGGGATCTCGGTGAAGACCGTGTACTCGAAGAAGCACAAGATCCGCACGCGACTCGAGAAGATGCTCACCGAGCAGGGCATCTCGCTCGCGGCCTGAGGAGAAGCAGAACCTCACCCCCGCTGCCGCGCGCCCCTCTCCCTCCGATGCCAGCGCGCCGCGCGTGAACGCAGGCATCGTCGAAAGAGGGGCTCGAAGGATGAGGCGTGATGAGTGAACTGCGCTCGTTGCGGTGCGGCAGGCCGGATGCGTCGAGGGCGCCGCGTGTCACGTGGCGAGCAAGCGAGGTGGCGTGCACGGAGTTGCGGCCCGTTGGGCACGGCAGCGCAATCGCATCCACCGCAAGCCACGCAAGACCCATTCGCGCCGAGACATGCCCGGCCCATTGGCCCATTGCGCATGCTGGCGCTCGTACTACCTCGCTCCCCGCCCTCACCTCACGCCACCATCGTTCCAGCCCCTCTCTCGACGTCGCCTTCGCGCCGCGCGATGACTGCGGGCGACGGAGGGAGAGGGGCGAGCGGCAGCTGGGGTGAGGTCCTCGCTCACCCGCGCGCGAGCGTCCAATGCCGGTCGCTCGTCATTGCGGCCTTCACGCCCCGCAGCCCCGCTTCGCGCGCCATCGCGTCCACTTCGTCCACCGTCAGCGCCGCATGCAACGATGCCCGGAACAGTTCTCGCGCGACCGCGGGTTCGTTCGCTGCGTAGCGCGCGACCATCGCATCGAGTGCCGCGCGGTCGACCGGCCGGCAGAGATCCCGCACGAACACGCTCCCCCGTTCGCCCGCCACGCGCGCGATCTCCGCGAAGAACGCCCGCGGATCCGGGATGTGGTGCACGACGCTGTTCGACACGACGAGGTCGAAGTCACCCGGTTCGTACGGGAGGCGCTTCGCGTCGACGCGCACCAGCGCGATGCGATCGGTCAGCACCGCGCGCGCAACGTTTCGCGCCGCGGCATCGAGCATGTGCCGCGCAAGGTCGGTCGCGGTCACTGTCGCGAGCGGCAGGCGTGAAGCAAGAACGATCGCGATGAGTCCCGTCCCCGTCCCCACATCGAGCACGCGTCGCGGCGTCGGCGACAGCGCGAGCGCATCGTCCGCGAATCGACCGTTCACCTCGCGGTGGTCCATCGCGTCGTACGCCTGCGCCTCGGTGGGCGTGTCCATCACTTCGTCTTCGAGCACGCGGTCGAGCATGACGGCGCGAGGATACAGGCCCGCCTCGAGGTCTTGCCACGATCGATGCGTGCAACCATCGTCGCGCGTAGGCGTGCTCCGTCCGCGCCGCAGGGAGTGTCCGTGAGAATTTCGTCGATCGTGATTGTCACCGCGGTCGTGACCGCGGTGACCGGGTGTCGTCGGTCGTCGTCGAGCCCCGAACCCGCCCGCGACGCTCGCGTCGTTCGCGCCGGCGTGCAGGACGTTGCGCCAGCGAGAATCGCGACGCCCACCGCGGACCTCGATGCGGGGCAGGGGACACACTACGAACCGCACTGGAATTGCCGTATCACCGGGCCTGGCCGCGTGGGACGCGTCGGGCGACTCGATCTCCCGCCGCCTCGTCCGGGCGCGCCCGCGGGATCCATCGAAGACACCGTGCACCTTCCCGACGGGCGAGTGCTGCGTCGCGAGATGGTGCGCAACGAAGCCGGCGAGCCGGTGCTCGATCGAGGACGAATCGCACTGCGCAGCTCCGCCGACGCAGGCGTGACGGCGCAACACGAATACGCCGTGCGCGAAGGGATGCAGGAGATGCTCTTCGTCGACGCGCGCGGCGTCGGGGTCGCGTTCTGGGACGGCCATCGCATCGTCGCCGAGCGAATCGACGGAACGACGGACGAGGCCTTCGCGGAGAGCGCCAGTGACCTCTCGCGCCCGTGCAGCGGTACGTCGGGCGACGCGTTGCGACTCTGGCCGGTCTACCCGCGGCCGCTCGCATTTCCGCGCGTGCAAGGGATGCCGCCGTCGGTTGCCGATGCGCGCTACACGATCTCGCGCGACGAGCAGGGGCTGTGCGTGTCGCGACTCGAAGGCGAAGGTCCGTGGGGCCGCGTGTTCGTCGCGGCGATTCCCGATGCCGGCATGCGCGGGGAACTGTCGCTCTCCGAGTCGGTGAATCCGGTGACGTGCGGGCCGGTGGTGGCGGAGTCGCATTGAGACGCTGACCAGCCTGCGTCGCACGATCGTTCCCGGCGCCCCACTCACCCCACTCACCCCACTCACCCCACTCACCCCACCCAACGTTCCAGCCCCTCTCTCGACGACGCCTCCGTTCGCGCGTCACCGGTGGCGTCGGAGGGAGAGGGGCGCGCGGCAGCGGGGGTGAGGTACGTACACGCTCAGCCGCCCTTCGACAGTGGCAACTCGAGTCCGTGCGCATCGAGCAGCGCCGCGTCCGAGAGAATCGCTTCCGCTGCACCATCGGCGACGATCTTCCCGCGATCGAGCAATACGACCCGCGCTTCGAGCGCGAGGGCCGCGTCGAGGTCGTGCGTCGCGAACACCATCGTGTGCGGGTGCGTCGCGAGGTGCGCGATGAACTGTTTGCGCGCGCGTGGATCGAGACCACTCGTGGGCTCGTCGAGCAGCCACACCTTCGCGCCGGCAGCGAGGGTGGTCGCGATGGCGAGCCGTTTCTTCTCTCCGAGCGAAAGCGTGAGCGGCTCGCGCTCCTCCCGGTCTTCGAGCCCCACCGCGCGCAACGCGTCGAGCCCGCGGGTTCGCGCTTCGTCGCGCGCGACCCCCGAATGCACCGGCGTGAACATCACTTCGTCGAGCGCCGTCGCGCAGAACAGTTGATCGTCCGGATCGGCGAAAACCAGCGAAACCTCGCCGCGAATCTCGCGCAACGTGCGCCGCGTGACGGTGTGCGCACCGACTTCGACTCGCCCGCTCGTGGCCATGATCAGCCCGGTCGCGAGCGTGAGCAGCGTGGTCTTGCCCGCACCGTTGGCGCCGACGAGCGCCACGCGTTCGCCCGCATCGATGCGAAGGCTCACGTTCTCGAGCGACGCACGCGCCGCACCGGGATAGCGAAACGTCACGGCATCGAATCGAAGTGCTGGTGAATTCATGGGACGCGCGCCGCGAGGATGAGCGCGACGACGCCGAACGCCAACGCCGCAATCGAACGCCACGGCGTTCGCGCTCGAGCCGCTGCGACCCGTGCAGTGCCGCCGCGGAGGACGAACGCGAGATGCGTTCGGGCGGCGCGATCGAGACCGCGCGTGACCACCGCGCTTGCGTACGAACCGAACAAAGCCACCCGCGTCGCGAACCCGGCCCGCGGCGCGCGCAACATGCGGGCTCGCGCGATGCGTGCGGCCTCGTCGCGGAGAATGGCCACGCCGCGCGCGGTGCTCACGGTCGTGTCGATGAACAACGACGGCAATGGCAACGATGCGAGCGCGTCGGCGAAGCGTGTGAGCGAAGTGGTGGCAACGAGCGGGAGCACCGCGACGAGGGAGATCGCGATGCGAACCATCATCGCGATCGGTCCGCTGGTGAAGCCTTCGTGCGTCGTGAATGCGCGTGAGGCGCCGAGGGCAGCGGCCCATGCCAGCGCGATCGCGAGACGAGACGCGAGCCATGACGCTCGCGGGCGCACTGCAACGGCGGCGATCAGCGCGAACGTCGCGAGGGTCGCGAGCGCGGTCGGTTCGGCGCGTGCGAGAGTCGTCGCGAGCGCAAAGGCCACGGTCACCACGATTCGAACGCGTGGATCGCAATCGCGACGCGCGAGGCCCAGCGCGAGCGCGATCGCCCATGCGAGACCGGCGATCGCGATGACCACCGACCGCGTTTGCGCCGTGCGCGCGTCCGTCACGGTGGTGATCGCGGTCGCGCTTTCTACCCGCGAACGCAGCGCGAAGACGAACGTGGCCTCGTCGGTTCGCCGCAACGTCGTGCCGTCGGGACTGCGGACCGGCGCATCCGCTGGCGCCGAGATCACGCGCGCGGCTTCACTGTCGTCCGCCCGCAGATCGCGCATGCCGGTGCGATCCCCGTACGAACGATCGACGATGTGAACCGTCACGTGCTGAGTCGGCGACGCGAGCGGTTCGACCTCGAGTTCGCCCAGGACCCGCAGCGTCTCGAGCCCGCTCTGCCCGGGTTGCACTTCGATCGCCCGATGGAGCACTCGCGGCGTGACGAGCACCCCGTTCCGTTCGACGCGCCATTGCGCGATGACCGATGGAACCAGCACGTCGAGGTATGCATCGCGCTCGGCGGGCGTGACCGCGCCGTCGCGATCGCGATCGAGCCTCGCGATTTCCTGCGCAGCCGGGAGTTCGGCGAAGTCGAGCAGCCACGCGATGTGCAACCCGCCGCCCGCATTCGCTTCGACACCGAGATATCGGTTCACCGACGCGAGCCCGAACGGATGGGCCTCTGCTTCACGGCGCGCGAACGCGACGAGCGTTGCGAATGCGAACGCGAGACGCAGCGCGAGACCACGCCAGGGGTGATAGGGTGCGCGCCGCATGAGACGGTTCGAGTACGAGATCACCGTTCCGCCCGAGGCTATCGACCAACTCGGGCACGTGAACAATATCGAATACGTGCGCTGGGTGCAGGACGCGGCGATGCGTCACTCCGAAGCGGCCGGGCTCGATTGGGCCGCCTACCAGGAAATCGGCGCGGCGTTCGTGATCCGCCGCCACGCGATCGAGTATCTCCGCGAAGCGAAAGTCGGCGACGTGCTGCGGGTCGCGACGTGGATCGAAGCCGCCACGCGGATTACCGCCGAGCGCGCGACCGAGATCCGCAACGCAAAGGGCGAAGAGATCGTCACCGCTCGCACGACGTGGGTCTTCGTTTCGCTCGAGACGATGCGGCCGGTGCGCATGCCGACGCGAGTGGCCGATGCGTTCGGCGGCTGGCCGGGCGGCAAGCCGACCCCCTAGCTAGTAGCGGTCTACGAAACGACTTTGTTTCGTCCGCTGCGCTTCGCTTCGTACAGGTGCTTGTCGGACGCGTCGATGAACGACTCCGCATCGGGCGTCGCTTCCGTCATCAGCGCCACGCCCATCGAAACGGTCACGGGAATGCGCTCGCCTTCGAACGAGAACGGATGGGAAGCAATCAGCGCGCGGATCTCTTCCGCGAGTCGCACCGCGCCACTCAGTTCGGTCTCCGGCAGCAGCATCGAGAATTCCTCACCGCCGTAGCGCGCGAAGATCTCGTCGCGACGAATGCGTCCTCGCACGAGCGACGCCACTTCGCGCAGCACGTAGTCGCCCGCGAGATGCCCCGCCGTGTCGTTGATCTTCTTGAAGTGATCGAGGTCGAACATGATGAGCACGAGAGGCCGTCCGTAGCGCCGCGCGCGGGACATCTCCTTGTCCATCTGCTCGAGCAGGAACCGCTTGTTGTGCGCCTGCGTGAGACCATCGACGATGGTCATCCGGTAGATCTCTTCGTGGTACGCGGCTTCGACGTCGCTGCCCGCGAGGTACTTGAAGATCGTGTCGCCGATCTTCACGTGGTCCGCGCGTTTGAGCCGGTGTTCGGCCACCTGCTCGTCGTTCACGTACGTGCCGTTCGTGCTTCCGAGGTCGGCGACCCACCACACGCCTTCGCGCTGTTCGAAGCGCGCGTGACGTCGCGAGACCGAGTCGCTCTCGAGCACGATGCCGTTGTCGCCACCGCGGCCGATCGTGAGCGCGCCCTCCATCGGCTCGAGCACGAATCGCTTGCCGAGGTTCGCGCCCTCTTTGGAATAGATGATGACCAGGCAGTCGCCGCCGCCGTCGCGCGTCGGGCGGAACTTCGGTCCGCCTTGGATCACCTGAGTCTTGTTCTGCCAGCTCAGGCCCGAGTCAGGTGGATCCTTGGACATCAAAAAACCCTTCCAACCCTAGCTTTCCGGCGTTCGATGCGTCAAGCAACGCCTCGGCGCCAACGCGCCTTCCGCATGACCACGACACTCGAAGACGACCTCCGCGCGCGCGCCGCATCGCTCGGGATGCACCGGGTGGGCATCGCTGCTGCGACCCCGATCGAGGACGATCACGCGCGCTACGAAGCCTTCGTCGCCGCTGGTTTTCACGGAGATATGTCGTGGCTCGCGGACAATGCCCCGGTGCGTGCGGGGGTCGATACGCCGGACATCGTGGCCGGTGCTCGCAGTGTGGTGGTGTGCGCGCTCGCGTATCACCGCGGCGCCGATCAGGACGAACCGTCCGGCCCCGGGGGATCGTCGATCGCGCGGTATGCGCGCGGGCAGGACTATCACAATTTCTTTCGCAAACGACGTCGCCGCCTCGCCGACTGCGTTCGCGAACTCGTACCGGGTTCGACGACGCGCGCGGTGGTGGACACTGCACCGGTGCTCGAACGCGCGTGGGCGCGTCGCGCAGGAGTGGGATTCGTCGGCAAGAACGGGATGATCATCGTGCCCGGACTCGGGTCGTACGTGCTTCTCGGCGCGGTCATCACCACAGCGGTGTTCGCGCCCGACGAACCGATGGAGTCGCGTTGCGGCGAATGCACGCGTTGTCTCGACGGGTGTCCGACCGATGCGTTCGCGGCGCCGTTCGTGCTCGATGCGCGACGCTGCATCTCGTACCTCACGATCGAATCGCGCGAGGCGATTCCGCGTGAACTTCGTGCATCGATCGGGTCGCGTCTGTTCGGTTGCGACGCGTGCCAGGAACTCTGCCCGTACAACCGCACCGCACCGCCTGCGCCCGAAACCACCGCGCAGTTCGCGGCCTACCCGCGCTGGCGCGAGACCGACATCGCCGACGTCGCGAATCTCGACGACGCACGCTTCAAGACACTGACCGCGGCATCGCCCGTGTCGCGTGCGCACCGTGCCGGGCTCGCGCGCAATGCGAGCATCGTGATGGGCAACTCACGCGATCGCCGGCACCTTCCGGTGCTGCGCGAGGTTCGCGTGAACGACCCCGACCCCATCGTGCGCGAGGCCGCGTCGTGGGCGATCGACACGATCGAGGGCGCGGTCGACTGCGAGTGAGTACCCGCGCGTCGCGCGATCGCGACCGGCTCGCCGACGCTTCGTGAAATGACCGAAGGCACGGCTCCCCGCGTGGATGCCGCGCCCTCGGCTCCCGGCGCCGCACACCGATGTGCGCGCACGGGACCCGAACCTCACGAAACGTTGTCTGTCTACGAAACCGACTCAGACTCTTGCTCGGACGAGGCACGCGATCAGATCGCGCCGCCCTCGCCCTCGCCGCCTTCGCCCTCGCCACCCTCGCTGCCTTCCGGTGCCGGGCTGCCGTCCGGCAACTTCCCGCGTCCACCGCGTGAAGCCTGGCCGCCCTTGCGACCCGCCTCGCGTGCGGTCTCGCTGTTCCACTCGTGGCCCGTCCCGAGCGCGTGCGAAGCCTTGCCGCCCTTCGATGCGATCTCCTTCTGCTTGGCGGGATCCATCGCGGCGAAGCCTCGACGCTGCTTCTGACGCGGCTGCGAGGACATCGTGCTGGTGTCCTTCTTCGCCCCCGTGTCGGTGTCATCGGTCATCGAGCCGGGGGTCCCCTGCGCGCGGGTTTCCTCGCGCGTCGGTTCTCCGCTGACCGGATGCTGGTGCCACGTGCCTTGTTGCACGTGCGAGGTCGAGCCCTGCTGCTCGCCCGTGCCCGTGCCATCCTTGCGATCGTTCTCGTTCGGCATGACCGTCCTCCATCAACACAACCGTGCGACGCGATTCCGTGTGGGCTCCGCGTCGCTTGTCTGTTGAGGGAGGAGTGCAGCGCACATGCCGCCTGGGGCGTGCGCAGCACCTGCGCGGCGTAGCGCAACTTCGACCGTGAATCTGACGAGACTCGCGCCGTGTGGGTGCGCACGGCCGTGTGCGCCGGTGGCGGGTACGGCCGTGGTGTGCAACTCCAGGAATGACGAGGCAGAACGTGGCCGGTCAGGTGCGACGATCGGCGTCAGGACTGTGCGCGTCGAAGGGCCATCTCGGCCGGGGAAAGTTTACGCGTGGCGTTCGCGCGCATCGGCGACGACGCGTTCGACTTCGCCGCGGAGCTGATCGCGACGCGCTTCGGAGTTCGCTTCGAATCGCAGCACGAGAACCGGCTGCGTGTTGGACGCACGCACGAGCCCCCATCCGTCGCCGAAGTTGATGCGAGCGCCGTCGACGTCGTTCACCTCGTGCGTCTTGCGGTAGTGCGCGAGGACCTTCTGCACGACGCCGAACTTCGCCTCGTCGGGGCAGTTCACGCGGAGTTCGGGAGTCGCATACGTGCGCGGCACGTCGTGGAGGATCTCGCCGATCGACTGGCGCCGTTCCGCGAGGATCTCGAGCAGTCGCAGCGACGCGTAGATCGCGTCGTCGTACCCGAAGTAACGGTCGGCGAAGAACATGTGGCCGGACATCTCGCCCGCGACGAGAGCCTTCTCTTCCTTGAGCTTGGCCTTGATGAGCGAGTGCCCCGTCTTCCACAGGATCGGCCGGCCGCCCTGTTTCGCGATGTCGTCGTAGAGCGTCTGCGAGCACTTCACTTCGCCGAGAATCGCCCCGCCGGGCCGGCGCGCGAGAATGTCGCGCGCAAATGCGATCAGCAGCTTGTCGCCCCACACGATGTCGCCGTTGCGATCGACCGCGCCGATGCGATCGGCGTCACCGTCGTACGCGATCCCGACATCGGCATTCGTCTCGCGCACGCGACGGATGAGTTCTTCGACGTTCTCGGGAAGCGTCGGATCGGGATGATGGTTCGGGAAGCGCCCGTCCATCTCGCAGTAGAGCGGATCGGGGTTGAGACCGAGCGCGCGCATCGTCGCGATCGCCAGCGGTCCGCCCGCACCGTTGCCCGCATCGACGACCACCTTCAGGTCGGTGTGCGCGAGCTTGATGTTCCCCTTCATGAACGCGATGTACGCGTCGCTGACGACCTTCTTGCCGACGCTGCCGCCCCCCGCGGGGGTGTATTCGCCGGCCATCACCTTGCGTCCGAGCGCGCGGATGTCGTCGCCGTGAACCGTGTCTTTTCCGACGAGGATCTTGAAGCCGTTGTCCTCGGGCGGATTGTGACTGCCGGTGACCATCACGCCGCCGTCGGCATCGAGGTGATGCACGGCGAAGTAGAGCAGCGGGGTCGGTCCCACTTCGATCTCGGTCACGTGGCGCCCGGCTTCGACGAGCCCCTTCACGAGCGCGTCGCGCAATCGCTTCGACGACACGCGGCAGTCACGACCCACCACGATGTGGCGCTTGCCGCGCTCCGCACAGAGGGTTCCGAGGGCGCGGCCGATGCCCAGTGCTACTTCGTCGGTGAGATCGCGGTCGGCGACGCCGCGGATGTCGTATTCGCGAAAGATCTGAGGGTTCATTGCGGGGTGGTGTAACAGCGCCGCGCGGCCACTCCAAGGGTGGGCGTGCGCGCTCTCACGTGGGCGCGATTGTCGCGGCACGAATCGCGGGGCGGCGCATCAGGGCGTACTGCGCGCGGCTCAGCGTGAACGGCGCCGCGCCAGCCAGCGGTCCCAGAGCGTCGGATGATCCTCCGTCCAGGTCGGCACACCGCGCTCGTACGCTTCGAACGTGAACTCGTCGCCATCGACCCACGGCTCGGCCACGGCGTGATCGTGGAAACCGAAGCGTGCGATCGCGCGGATGATCGCCGCGTGCTCGCTCGCGTAGTCGTAATTGCCGCTGCGTACGCCGATGCCGTATCCCCAGTCGCGCGGAACCCATCCGCCCGACGCGAGCTCACCGGCTTCCGAGTACCGAACGCGCGGTGACCCGCTCCAGTCGAGTTGCTGTTCGAGCGTGCGCTCCTCGTCGTTGTCGCGCACGGCTTCGGCCTCGCGCTCTTTGCGCGAGAACACGCGTTGAAGGAATCCGGGCCTATCGAGGGAGGGGTTGTGGTTCGGCATGTGTGTGCTCCGCCGTGAAAGGGGTGCAACGCACGTGCGCGAGATCAGTGAAATGGCGCGGGCGAGTGCGACGGACGAGACGGCGTTTCAGACCTCTTTCGCGCCGCGGCCGACGAGCGCGTCGACGGCCTTCTTCACGTCCTGCGCCCTGCTGCGCGGGACGACGAGAATCGCGTCGGGCGTATCGACGACGACGAGGTCGTCCACGCCGATGATCGCAACGGTCTTGCCCGGCGGCGCGACGATCATGTTGCCGCGCGCGTCGATCACCACCGCGCGTTGTGGATCCGCGCGCACCACGTTGTCGGTTGCGTCCTTGTCGCCGAGTTCCCACGCGGCCTGCCAGCTGCCGACATCGCTCCAACCGCAATCGACCGGCACCACGCTCACGCCGCCGACTTTCTCCATCACGCCGACGTCGATCGACACGCTCGGAAGCGACGGATACTTCGCTTCGACCTCGCTCGCTTCGTTCCCGCGCGCCGCGGCGGCATCGAGAGCCCGCAGTCCGGCCGCTAGTTCGGGAAGATGCTTCTCGATCGCCGCGAGCATGACGTCCGCGCGGAACACGAAGATCCCCGCGTTCCACAGATGATCCCCACCGGCGACGTACGCGAGTGCGCGGGCCGCATCGGGCTTCTCGACGAACGCCTTCACGCGATGCACGCCCGGCGTCTCGGTCTCTTCGCCGACGTGCAGATAGCCGTACCCGGTCTCGGGTCGAGTGGGGCGAATGCCCAGCGTGACGATCGAGCCCTGTTCCGCCGCGCGCGCAGCGGTCTGCAGCGCCGCCACGAACGCCGCGTCGTCTGCGATGTACGCATCCGACGCGAGCACCATGAGAATTCCCTTCGGATCGCGACGCGCGACCCACGCAGCGGCCCACCCCACGCACGGCGCCGTGTTGCGGCCCACCGGCTCGAGCAGGATGTTTTCTTTCGGTACTTCGGGAAGCGATCGTGCGGTCGCCTCTGCCAGCACTTGCCCCGTCACCACCACGGTGCGAGACGGCGGCGCGAGCGGCGCCACGCGACGCGCGGTGGCCGTGATGAGCGGCACGTTCGCATCGCGCCCGAGCGGCAGTAACTGCTTCGGGTGCGCGCGCCGCGAGAGGGGCCAGAAACGAGTGCCGGCGCCACCGGCCATGATGATCGCGTAGACGTTTTGCATCGCCCGGTGTTGTCCACGACTCACGCGTTCGCGGCAACCGTCGTCGCGTACACCTCGCTGACGAGGGGCATGGTAGCGTCGCGGCGCTCGTGATTCCCACCGGCCCATTTCGCCCTGGAAATCAGCGTCGAACGCGATCGTCTCGAGTCGCCTGGCGATCGCACGGGATGCTCGCGGCCGGACTCGCGGTGGTCGCGCTGGTCGCATTGCGCACCGAGCGCACCGACGCGCAGCACGTGATGTCATCGCCGCGCCGAGTGATCGCCGGTGACGCAGGACGCACCGATGCGGGTGCTTCCGATGCCGCCAACGAAGTGCGGGTTCTCGATGCACCGATGATCGATCGTCCCCGTGCCGAGGGGCTCTACGAGCGCTTGTGCGCGCCATGTCACGGCCTTGCGGGCGAGGGGAATGGACCACTCGCGGGGTTTCTCGCGGTGGCGCCGCGCGACTTCGTCCACCAGCCGTTCAAGTGGCGCAGCACCGCGACGGGATCACGGCCCACTGTCGACGATGTCGCGCGCGTGATCGCCCGCGGAGTGCCGGGATCTTCGATGCCGGGCTTCGGCGCGGCTCTCGACGAAGGCGATCGGACTGTTCTCGCCCGCTACGTGCTCGCGCTCGGAACGGGCGCGCCTGGTGTCGCGTTGCCGCCCGCGCCATCACCTCGCAACGACGCGGCGACGATCGCCCACGGCGCCGAGGTGTACGCGCAGCTGCAATGCGCGACGTGCCACGGTGCCGAACTGCGCGGCGATGGACCGAGTGCCGCGACGCTGCATCCGCCGGCGTACGACCTCACCCGCGAAGCGCCTCGCGGCGGTGCCGATGCGGCGACCTTGCTGCGTACGCTTCGCACCGGATGCGACGGCAGCGCGATGCCCGCGTTCGACGGCGTGGTCCCGAACGAAGACCTCGCCGCACTCGCCTCATGGCTCTCCACGCGCGTTGCGCCGGATGCCGCGGTTCCCATCGCCCGATGGCTTCCGCCGCGCGCTGTTGCCGCGCGCGTTCCGACCGCGATGCATCCCCTCGATCGCGCGCACGCCGCGCTCGACGCATCGCTCTGGCGTTTGCCGCTCGCGCCGCAGGGCAACGGCCCCGCGCAGTTGACCCCGGCTGAGCGTTCGCTCGCGCCCGATCGATGCGCGCGATGTCATGCGCAACAGTTCGCGCAATTCCGCACCACCGTTCACGCAGCGGCGATGGGCCCGGGCGTGCTCGGGCAGGTGATCGACATGGCGCCGCGCGATGCGATCGCGTGCCAGACCTGCCACGGTCCACTCGCCGAGCAATCACCGGCGCTGCTTCGAACGCGCGATCACGACGCAACCGAGGCCACGCCGAGCGGCACGATGTTCGCCAACCCCGCGCCCGCGACCCAC
>CBIHQZ010000006.1:0-22770 GCA_966212315.1 uncultured Myxococcales bacterium | reverse complement strand
GGCGGGCTCGGAACGTTTGCGTGTCAGATCGCGAACATGATCGGTGCGACGCCGATCGCGGTGGTCTCGAGCGACGAGAAGGCCGCGATGGCGATGCAGTTCGGCGCTGCGGGGACGATCAATCGCAAGAACTTCCCCGGCCTCGCGTACAAGCCGAACGAGACGCCCGAGCAGAAGAAGGAACGACTCACGGCGGCGAAGGCCTTCGGCAAGGCGTTCATGCAAGCGGCGGGGACGAACAAGGGACCCGACGTGGTGTTCGAGCATCCCGGACAGGAGACCTTCCCGACGAGCGTGTTCATCGCCGCGAAGCTCGCGCGCATCGTGATCTGCGCGGGGACCTCGGGGTACGACCTGAACTTCGACGTGCGGCATCTCTGGATGCGGCAGAAGTCGATCATCGGATCGCATTTCGCCCACGCCGAGGAGTGCTGGCGTGCGAACGACCTGGTCATCAAGGGCAAGATCCGCCCCTGCATGACCCAGGTGTACACGTACGCGGACATCCCTCGCTCGCACGACGACATGCTGCACAACCGCCACATGGGGAAGCTCTCGTGCCTCGTGAGCGCTCCGCGCACGGGCATGAAGACGCTCGAGGACATGGGCTGATTCGCCCGCGCGTTTCGAACGCTGCAATCCACTCGAACCGAGAAGTAACCTCGCCATGACCATGACAACCTCAGACGCAGACGCCACCACCAAGCTCACCGCCAGCACCGGCCTCGTCGCCGATGCGGACATCACGCGCGCCGCACGTTCGCGCAACACGCCTATTCAGGAGCGAATCGAATCGCAGGAGATCGACCTCGAGGCGAAGTACCTGCTGCAGATGGCGCATCTCACCTGCCCCGCGACGGTGTGGAAGTACGTCGAGAGCGCCGCGACGAAGAGCGCAGCGAACCTCGTGATGCTCGATCTCGAGGACTCGATCCCGCGCGGCGACGACGAGAAGCTGAAGACCGGGCGCGAGAACGTGATCCGCGCGTTCAACACGCTCGACTGGGGAAAGCGTCTGAAGTTCTTCCGTCCGCGCGGTCATGCGCTCGATCCGGCGCACGAGGACATCGCGATCATCGTGGCTGCGGCGGGGAAGAATCTCGACGGGCTGATCTTCCCGAAGACCGAGACGCCGGACGAAGTCGCGAGCATCGACGCGACGCTGACGGCCCTCGAAAAGAAGCACGGATTGCCGGAGGGGAAGATCAAGTTCCAGGTGCTCATCGAGTCGGTGAGCGCGGAGGAGCAGGTGTTCGAGATCGCGAAGGCGTCGAAGCGGCTGACCGCGTTGATCTTCGGCGCGTTCGACTACTGGGGTTCGCTGCGCATGGTCGGCGTGCCGTATCGCACCGATCACAAGCTGGTCGATCACGCGCGCGCGCGCATCGTGAAGGCGGCTGCCAGCGTGGGCATCCCCGCGATCGCGGAGATGACGCTGAACTACCCGACGAAGGACAAGACCGAGGAGCAGAAGAAGGCCGCGCTCGACGAGTGCCGCGCCGATGCCGTGCTCGCGAAGGACTTCGGCTTCGCCGGGAAATGGACCGGGATCCCCGCGCAGACCGAGATCGCGATCGAAGTCTTCTCGATGGCGGACGCCGTGATCAATCAGGCCGTGAAGGAATCGAAGGCCTTCCTCGATGCCGAGAAGCAGGGCCTCGGCGCGACGATGATCGACGGCAAGATGGCGGATCGCGCCACCGACCGCATCAATCGCGTGGCGCTCAAGACTGCCTACGCGCTCGGACGTCTCGATCCGGCGACCGCCGCAGAGCTGAAGCTCGTTTGAACGAAGTCCTCAGGACTTCTCCCGACTCGTTTCCGAATTCGACTCTTGTCAGGAGGCGCGTTTCGCCATGGCCGTCGCGATGAATCTCGATCCCGAACCGATTGCTCCGCTCGCTCTCGCCACCAAAGCCGTGTCGGCCATCGATCGGCTGTATCTCACCGCGCGCGATCGGATTCGCGGCCACGTCGTGAACAACGGCGCGCTCGACGCGGCTGCGCTCGACAGGCAACAGCTGGCGGCGCACGCGCTCGCGTACATGGCGACCGAACTTGCCGCATGCAAACAGTTGCTCACGTGGGCAACGGGCGCGGTCCACGCGGGGGGCGGCGAGACCGAATGCGCGATCGCCAATGTGTACATCGCCGAGGTCACGCGTTCGTTCCGCACCGGACTCTCGCTCGGCGCCACCGAGACCATCGGCGTCGCGGAGCTGTTTCTCACGAGCGGTGACATCGAGAACACGGTCGGCGCATTCGGCATCGCGCACTGGGCCGACGAGGAAGCTGCCGGCGAGAACTACCTCGCACTCGCGAAGAGCGCGGCCGACGGCAACTTCGGCGCGGCGGGCTACGACGACGACACGCTCGCGATGATGCAGAAGGAGTTCCGCAAGTTCGCCAACGAGCGGGTCATCCCGATCGCGCAGGACATCCATCGCAAGGACGTTCTGATCCCCATGGAATTGCTCCAGGCGATGGCGGAGATGGGGGTCTTCGGAATCACGATTCCGGAAGAGTTCGGAGGACAGGGTCTCGGCAAGGTCGCGATGTGCGTGATCACCGAAGAGCTGTCGCGCGGGTACATCGGCGTCGGCTCGCTCGGGACGCGCGCGGAGATCGCGGCGGAACTGATTCTTCACGGCGGTACGCCGGAGCAGAAGGCGAAGTGGTTGCCCCGCATCGCGTCGGGCGAAGTGTTGCCGACCGCGGTGTTCACGGAGCCGAACAACGGAAGCGATCTGGCGCGACTCGGTACGCGCGCGGTGAAACAGAGCGACGGAACGTGGAAGGTCGACGGCAACAAGACGTGGATCACGCACGCGGTGCGCGCGAACCTGATGACGCTGCTCGCGCGTACGGATTCGTCGAAGCCCGATCACAACGGGCTCTCGATGCTGCTCGCGGAGAAGAAGCCGGGCACCGAGGGCGACGAGTTCCCCGACGAAGGGCTCACCGGCACCGAGATCAAGGTGCTCGGATATCGCGGGATGAAAGAGTACGAACTCTCGTTCGAGGGATTCGCGGTCGCGAAGGACGCACTGCTCGGCGGCGACGCCGGCGCCGGCAAGGGCTTCCGCTATCTGATGACGACGTTCGAGAGCGCACGCATCCAGACCGCGGCGCGCGGTGTGGGCGTCGCGCAGGCGGCGCTCGACGAAGCGCTTCGCTATGCGCGCGAACGGGTGCAGTTCGGCAAGCCGATCTTCGAGTTCCCGCGCGTCGCGCGGAAGATCGGTCGCATGGTCGCGCTCGTTCAGGCCTCGCGGCAGCTCACGCTCTTCGCTGCGCGCATGAAGGATTCGGGCAAGCGCTGCGACCTCGAGGCCGGCATGGCGAAGCTTCTCGCGACGCGCGCTGCATGGGAGTGCGCCGACGCGGGCGTGCAGATCCATGGCGGCAACGGGTACGCCGAGGAGTACACGATCTCGCGTCTACTCGTGGACGCGCGGGTGCTCTCGATCTTCGAAGGCGCCAACGAGATCCAGGCTCACGTGATCGCGCGGCGTCTCCTGGAGTAACCTCCGGACTTCCTCCCGACTCTCTTCCGACTCTCACTCCGGAAT
This sequence comes from uncultured Myxococcales bacterium, assembly GCA_966212315.1. Lineage (GTDB taxonomy): Bacteria > Myxococcota_A > Polyangia > Polyangiales > CBIHQZ01. Next base: position 19,198 of record CBIHQZ010000006.1, on the reverse strand, counting down.
TACAGACATGCCCAAGTACCGCGCACCCCGCTACGGACGACTGCTCGAAGAATTCGAAGTCGGCGCCGTCTATCAGCACCCGTGGGACGTCACCGTCGACGCAGGGACCATCGCCTTCTTCCAGGCGAGCTTTCTCGATGCGACACCCACGTACGCCAGTTCACGCTACGCGCGCGTGCTCGGGTTCAAAGAGCGCCCCGTGCACCCGTTGTTGCTACTCAATCTCGGGCTGTCGTTCTCCGTTCACGACGTGAGCGAACAGGCCATCGCGCATCTCGCCTACATCAACGCGAATTTTCCCGAGCCCTGTTATCCGGGCGACAGCGTGCGCGCGTGGAGCACGGTGCTCGGAACCAAGAAAGCGAGCGAAGGCAATCGCGGCGTCGCGCACGTGCGCACCGTGCTGCGCAACGATCGCGACGAAGTCGTCTGTCAGTTCGAGCGCAAGGTCCTGGTGAAAGCAGGAGGTCGCATCGAAGACCGCCCGATGCCGCCGCCGTCGGTGGTGATGCAGCCCGATCCGGCTCGCACGTTTCCGGCCACGCTCGAGCGCCGCTTCGACGTGAACGCATTGGGTGTCGGCTTCGCGGGCTACTTCGAAGACTTCGCGGTGGGCGACGTGATCTGCCACGACGTCGGTCGCACGATCGGCGAGTCGGAGCACATGCAGCTCACGGATTTGTTCCGCAACACGCATCCGCTCCACTTCGAAGAGCCCTACGCGAAGACCGGATTCGCAAAGACGCGCGTGGTGTACGGCGGGTTGGTTTTCGGATGGGTCGCTTCGCTCGCGAGTCGCGACACGACCGGGAACGTCGTGTGGGACCTCGGCTTCGATCGCGGCGCACATCCGTCGGGCGTGATCGCGGGCGACACGCTCTATGCATCGTCGAAGGTGCTGGCCGCCGAGCCCGTGGGCGAGCATCTCGGGAAGGTGACGTTCCGCCTGGTGGGGACCAAGAACGCGAAGGGAAGCGTGCTGCTCGATGGCGGCGCGGACCTCTTCACGGACGAACTCTCGAAGGGCGCGGATCAGAAGATCGGGCAGAAGGTCTTCGAGATCGATCGCACCGTGTTGATGCGGAGGAAATAGTCGCGCCTACGCGGAGCGGGTCGCCGGCCACTGCGGCGCAACGGCATTCGCGCCGCGCAGCATGTTCACTTCCTCCGCATCGATCATCAGGTGGTCGACGACGAACGTTCGCGAATCGCTCGCCTGGCCCTTCGCGTTCACCGATCGCACCACCTGCTCGACGCTCACGGTGTTCGTCGTTCCGCACTTCTCGCACACGTGCAATCCGACCTCGTGCCAGACGTTGCCGCTGCGAGGAGCCGCCGCCCCCGCGAGCAGCCAGCCCCAGTCGCGCCCCTCGACGCGCGTGCGCAGCTCGTTCTTGTCGACGTCGGGCAGTGAGTGCACTCGATCGAACGCGCGAGCCCACGTGCCGCACGACTCGCAGAATGGTTCTCGCCCGACCACAGCGGCCGCGGCAATCACCCCGACACCGACGATCAGCAGCAACTCGAGCGACCAGAAGACCCAGAGAATCGTTCCCGTCGGCGTCGCGCCGCGAAGGGTCCACGCACCCACTTCGTTGATGCGGCCGATGACTTCCCACAGCGCGCTCGGCGATGTGACGAGGTCGATCGAGCTGGTTTCGATGTTCGCGCGCGCGAGCACGGCAGACACCCACGCGGCCCAGCTCACGTAGAACGACGCGAGCGTCACGATCGTTCCGATCGCAACGGTCAGGGCGGTGTTCCGCACGTTGGTCCTGCGCATCACGAATGCCGGGATCGCGCCCGCCGCACCGCCGTACGCGGCCGAGAGAATGAACGTCACGTAGCCCACGACCGGGATGTACGCGAGCGCGTACGCATACACGTACGCGAGCACGACACCGGCGGAGAGCCCGGCTGCGAGGCCCGCGAGGACGCCCGCGATCGGCGCTCGGCCCGAGTGCTTGTAGTGCGCCGGCGGACGCGCGCGCGGCGTGAACCCCGAGGCCATCGGTTGCGGAAATGCGTTCGGTGACTGTTGCGGTGCGAAGGTCATGACGACGCGGATTTCGCGGCACGCGACCGAGGGATGCAAGACGCTCGCGTCGATTCTCGCCTATGGAATCTCGACGTCGGGCCGGATCGGGATCACCGCGACTTCGTACGCACCCGCTTCGCCCGCTTCACCACCTACGTCGATCGTGTAGCGGGAGCCGCGGGTCAGTCTGGCCACCACGCGTGCATGGGTCCCGATCCCGTCCTCGCTGCTGCACCCCATCGAGTTCGTCTCGGCGTCGCGCACTTCGAGCGCCACGTCGTAGCCGCCCTGGAGCAGGAACTCGAACGTGCCGTCGTACGGGGCCGTGTACGTCCAGCGCACCATCGGTGCATCGGACTCGGCGCACCCGAGATGCTGCGACGTCGCACCGGTGGTTCGTCCGCGGCCCACCGCACCGTGTGGAAGTCGCGCGACCTCGTCGACCGGCGCGCGGGTCGGTTCGCTCGCGCTTCCCGATCGACACGAAAGCGACACTCGATCGCGCGTCACCTCGTGACCGTCGACGCGATCGACGACGCGAAACGCCGCGTCCGCCAGCGCTACGCCGCCCGATGCGCCGAGTGCCCATCCGCCCCGCGATACAGCGGCCTGCACTTGTGCGCCGAGTGGCTCGAGGACGAAGCGATCGGGCGAGAGATACACGACGCCGCCGTTGAGCAGGTCGCGCACGAACGGCCGCACCCACGCGTTGCAATGGAACTCGATGCCCGCGCCGGCGTTCGCGCCGCCGACCGCACGAACGGACTGCGCGACATTCGCGACGATCCCGGCTGCGAGAGGGACGGGAACAGGATCACCCGCCGCGAAGAGCGCGGTCCGATCGACCAGGATCACTTCGGTCGAGCCATCGGCGGGATTGCATGCGCCGAATCGAAGCGCGCGTACGGCGATAGCGTCGAAGGCGAGCGAGTAGGCACCGCACGCCAAGGCCCGACGCGCGGCGCGGTCCACCACGATCACACGGAACGACGTTCCCGCAGCGAGCCGGGTCTGATGAATCCACGCGATGCGTTCGGCCCAGCTGTGCCCGTCGGAACCGACGACCTCGAGCGCGTCGTCGGCGACGGCGGGCGGCGCGAACGTCACCGCCGCGAAGCACACAGCCATTGCAACGAGGCGGCTCGTTCTCGGCGCTGCATCGCGAGGTGGAGCGCACATGGCGATGACCGATTCTATTCCGGCAGAGCAACGGTTCCAGTCGAGGGCACGGGGTGTTGACTTGGGCCCTCTGGCGGATCGACGTTCCGTGAAACGTGTGTTCGACCCGTCAGGATCGATCCATCACGTCGATGTCGCTTCATCGCTCGTCCTTCAAGGAGTTCTCGTGAACCGCATCTTCGTCCTCGCCTCGCTCCTCGCCGGATGCGCACGAATGGTCGTCCCGATGGACGGCGCGACACCCGATGCTGCGTTACCGACCGACGCTTGCGTGTCGTATGCGCGGCCTACCGGCACATGCTCGCGCCCCGGTGTCTGTTGCGTTTCGTCCACGTGCATCGACGGTACTTGTCGCTGAGCGTCGAACGGTCGATCCGCGGAATATTGTTTACGGTGCCGCGCTCGCACCACGCAGCGCATCGACGCGATCGAGCACTTCCCGCGCGAGGCGATCGACCTCTTGATCCATCAGCGCAACCGCCGAACTCGTCTGCTCGAGCAATGCGGCCCGCACGATCAGATCGTCGACCGCATACAACCCGCCCCGCCCGAACAGCAGCGCCTCGCGACGCGCGCGCTCGATGTCGGATCGATGTGACAAGTGTTCGAAGCGCGCCCAGCGACGCACCATGTTCTCGCGAATGGGTCGTTCGCCGCTGTTACTGAACTCGCGCTGCGTCAGGTAGTACCAGACCACCGGCGGGTAGAGGTTCGAACGCGCCGGCCCGGTCCAGATGTCCGCGAGAAGATTTCGCTCGTGCGTGAACCACCGGTGTTCGTGCACGAGGAACGTGCTCGCACCGAGACCGGCACTCGCCACACCGCCGGCGATCCCGACGACTTCCTCGGCGACCGAACCGCCCGCATAGCGACCGATGAATCCGAGTGTCACCGCCGATGCACCGCCCACGATGATCGACGCGACCGTGAGCGCTCGCACTGCACTGGTCTCGTGCCCCGCGAGAAACTCGCGCGATTGCCGCGTGCGTTGCGATTCACAGGCCAGCTCCGCGACCATCGCCTCGCCCTGCTGATGCGCGAGTTGCACGCGTTGCAACACCCGATCGACATGAGTGCGAAGCGCGTTCGCGTCGGGTGGTCCGCTCTCGATCGCGGACTCCATCGCGTCGAGGTCCGGCATCGCACCGGCGGCGTAGGCCATCGCGAGCGCGCGTCCGGAATAATGCGCGCGAAGTACTGCCGAGAAGTCGACCGATGCGACCGGCGCGAGCGTGACGCGAACGCGAGGCGGCGTGCCGGGCGGTGTGCAGTAGTCGTCGACGCCGATCGCGCGCACCGAGGTCCGCGGCATCGTCGCGCAGCCGGCGACCGACAACGCGAGCAACGAGCCTTTCGCGAGCACGAGACCTCGTTGCGCGGCGTTCGCCATGACGCTTCGGCGTAGCGCTCCCGCACCGAACGGCGCCATGACGGACCCACGCCCGATGGCCGCGACCTGCGATTCGGCAGCGACTCACGTTGCGCGGTCGAACGACGACCCCTCGCGACGCCGCCTGCCGAACATCGAGTGCCGGCAGGCATGCGCGGGTGTGATCAGTACGTGCGCTCGTCCGCGACGGTGGTGAACGACACTTCGATGGGCGGTGCACCGCGCTGGGCGGCCTGCTTCCACTGATCCGATGTGAGCATCTTGCGTGCGTCGTCGATGCTGTCGAAGCGCGTCACGATCGTGACGATGTTCGGGTCGGTCGTGTCACGCAACACCGTGACCCCGCGAACCCGGAACTCGCGGCGCATCGCTTCGCCCTGATCGTAGTGGCTCTTCCAGGTGTCGTAGTTCTCGAGCTTGAGCTTGGTGACGACGGCATTCGACATGGTGATTTCTCTCCTCGTGCGGCTCGCCGACTCGACTGTCGTCGTGCTAGCAGTGCCGGTCGTCGCATGGCACTCACCGCGGTCCCATGGCCGTTTGCGCACGGTGCCTGTGCTAGTTTGGGCGTCCGTGTTCGACTGGAACGATCTCCGCTACTTCCTGGCCGTACAGAAGGCCGGAACACTCGCCGGTGCCGCGCGCGAACTCGGCGTGAAACACACGACCGTCGCGCGCAGGATCGCAGCCCTCGAACAGGATCTCGGCTCGCAACTGCTCCGGCGGAGCGGCGATCACTACACGCTCACGCCCGCGGGCACGGCGCTCCTCGCCACGGCCGAAGAGATGAAAGCGCAGGCGGCCGCGATCCAGCGGCGCGTGTCGCAACCCGACGCGAAGATCGAAGGCGTCGTCCGCGTGACGCTACCGGAAACCGTCGGCGGGTACCTCGTTCGCAACCTGTCGCCGCTGCGTGACCGTTACCCCGATCTCGTGGTCAACGTGCTCTCCGAACAACGCGTGTTCGATCTGCTCGCCGGCGAAGCCGACATCGCGATTCGACTGCATCCGAAAGCCGAGGGTGATCTCATCGAGCGCAAGCTGTGCGTCGCGGCCTGGTCGGTCTACGCATCGCGAGCGTACGTCGAGAAGCGCGGGATCCCCGCTGCGGCCGAAGAGTTCGCGCGACACGACCTGATCGGATTCGACGATGCGCTCGCCGGCACGCCCGGAGGCACATGGTTCCGCGAGACGCTTCCCGACGCGCAGTTCGTGCTGCGAGGGAACAGCATCTCGCAGATCTTCACCGCGGCACTGCTCGGCTACGGGATCACTTCGCTGCCGTGCTTCATGGGCGACGCCGAACCACTCCTCGTTCGCGTGATGCCCCACGCGTTCCACAACCGAATGATTCGCATGCTCGTCCCCGCGGACCTCACGCGGCTCAGCCGCGTTCGCGCGGTGATGGATTACCTCGTCGAACTCTTCACTCGCGATGCGGCGCTGTTCGCCGGCGAGACGCACGGGCCGACCGGCTGACCGCGCTCGTTTCGCGTGAATCGCGCGCTATTTCTGACACCATCACCGCGCGTGACCGAGTCCCCGCGAACACCGCGTGAAGCACGCGAAGACCAATGGCTCTGGGGGTGGGATCCGACCCCCGGCATCGTGTCGGTCTACGCCGAACCTTCCGGCATCGCGCACGTGTGGCGCCGCGATCCGCATACGCGCGCGCTCACGCACGAGCGCACTTCGTTTCGCCCGTGGCTGCTGCTCGCGTCGCTCGACGACCTTGCTCATCTCGGCGACTCACTGAAGCCCGCAACGGGCGCGTCCGCCCCCGATGCGATCACATGGCGCGAACTCCGCGGCGAAGGTGCACTGCGCTATCTCGTGCGAGGTCCGGATCTCCGCACGCTCACCGGCGCCGTTCTGCGCGGCGGATCGCGGCGACTCGGGCGTCCCGTCGGCAAGCTTGCAGACCTCGGTGACGACGCGGCGCTGATGCTTCCGCCCGACGAGCAATACCTCGTGGCAACCGGCCGCACGTACTTCAAGGACCTTCCGTTCGAAGCACTCCACCGTGTGCAGTTCGACCTCGAGACCACCGGGCTCGACCCCGCATACGACCGCATGTTCATGGTCTCCGTGCGCGCGAGCGATGGACGCGAGTTCGTGCTCGAAACCACCCGCGACGGCAGCGACGAGGGCGAGGCCGATCTCATCACGCGTCTCGTCGCGCTCCTTCGCGAACTCGATCCCGACGTGATCGAGAATCACAACCTGCACGGCTTCGATCTGCCGTTCCTGGTGCGACGCGCGCGCGTGCACGGGATTCCGCTCGCGATGGCGCGACTCGACGGACACACGCTTCGCCAACGCGCCGCGATGCGAGGTGCGCGCGATGAACGTGACGGCGAAGACGACGGCACGCGCCGTGGCCCGCGCATCCGATACACCACCGCGGGGCGCGAACTCATCGACACGATGGATGCGGTGCGCCGCTACGACTTCGCCGCGCGCGATCTCCCGGGTCACGGTCTCAAAGCCGTCGCGAAACATCTCGGGCTCGCCTCGCCGACGCGCGAATACGTTCCCGGGCCCCGCATCCACGAAGTCTGGACCAGCGATCCGGAACGAGTGCGCCGCTATGCACTCGACGACGTGCGGGAGGTCGATGGTGTCGCGCGACTCCTCGGTGGTGCCGCGTTCGCACTCGCCCGAATGGCCCCGCGTCGCTACGAGCGACTCGCGGATGCAGGCCCCGCGACCGGCGTGATCGATCCGCTCCTCGTCCGCGCATACCTGCGCGAAGGCGCCGCCCTCCCCGCGCGCACCACCAGCGACGGCACCGTGCACAGCGGCGCGGCGCTCTATCTGTTCGCAGCGGGAATGGCGCGCCGTATCGTGAAGGCCGACGTCGCGAGCCTCTATCCATCGCTCATGCGTGCGTACCGCATCGGGCCGAAGAGCGACCGACTCGGCGTGATGCTCGCGCTCGTCGATCGTCTCGTCGAGCAACGTCTCGCGGCGAAAAACCGCGCCAAACGCGCTGCCGCGGGTTCACCCGAACGGCATACCGACGAAGCGTTGTCTGCCGCGATGAAGATCGTCGTGAACTCGGCCTACGGCTACCTCGGCGCGGTCGGCCTCACGCGCTTCGCGGATGTTCATGCTGCCAACGAAGTCACACGCCGCGGCCGCGAGACGCTCGCATTGCTCTGTCGCGAACTTGCCGCGCGCGGGGTCACGCTGCTCGAGGGCGACACCGATGGCGTGTACTTCGCCTCGCCACCCGATTGGACCGAGGACGACGAACGTCGCGCCGTCGCCGAGGTCGGCGCGCTTCTTCCCGAACTCGTGAAGCTCGAGTTCGAAGGGCGTTACGCCGCGATGCTCTCGCACGAGCCGAAGAACTACGCCCTGCTCCATCACGGTGGCGATCTCACCCTCCGCGGCGTCGCGTTTCGATCGAGTCGTGCCGAGCCATTCGGCGAACGCTTCCTCCGCGAGGCACTTCGCTGCGTCCTCGAGGGCAACGTCGCCGCGACCCGCGATGCCTACGTTGCGACGTGGTCTTCGATCCGTGACCGCACGATCTCGACCCACGACGTCACGATGCGCGTGCGACTCACGAAAACGCCCGCGCAGTATCTCGCGGTGCGCGCGCGCCGACGCGAACTCCCCTACGAAGCGCTCCTCGCCGCGGGGCGCATCGACTGGCGCATCGGTGACCGCATTCGCGTCTATCGCATCGCGGGAGGACACGCGGGGCTCTATCCCGAACGCGACGACGACGACACGACCCCCTTCCATGACGCGCGCAACTACGACGTCGACTACTACGTGCGAATCCTCCGCGAGACCTTCGCAGCCCGCCTCGTGAGTGCGTTCGCGCCCGACATCTTCGCCGCGATCATCGCCGATCCGCTGCAGCCGTCGCTCTTCGGCCCGTCACTGCACGAAGCATCGCCGCAGCTCACGATCCACGCGCGCGCGCCGTAGCCGGACGCTTCTCTTGTCCCAGTCTTCGCGCCCCCCACATACTCGCCACACGCCATGGACACGCTCACCGCAGCGCGCGGCCAGATGGAGGTCTCGCTCGGCTTCCACATGGTGTTCGCCGCCATCGGCATCGGCATGCCGCTCCTCATGCTCGTCGCCGAAGCGCTGCACATGCGCACCGGTCGCGCGCACTACCGCGACCTCGCTCGAACGTGGGGCAAAGCGACCGCTGTTCTCTTCGCGATCGGCGCCGTCTCGGGCACCGCGCTGTCGTTCGAACTGGGACTCCTATGGCCACGCTTCATGCGCATCGCCGGACCCGTGATCGGACCGGCCTTCGCACTCGAGGGATATGCCTTCTTCGTCGAGGCGATCTTCGTCGGGTTGTACTTGTACGGATGGGATCGTCTCTCGCCGCGCGTGCACTGGCTCACCGGTGTCCCGGTCGCATTGAGCGGAATGCTCTCGGGCGCCATCGTGCTCGGCGCCAATGCATGGATGCAGCACCCGGTCGGCCTCACGCTGATCGACAACCATCCGACCGACATTCATCCGGCCGCGGTGTTCACGAACCCGTACTGGTTCTCCCTGGCGCTGCACTCGACGCTGTCTTGCTACATCGCGACCGGATTCGCGGTGGCAGGTGTGTACGCGCTCGGAATCCTGCGCGGGCGCGACGACGCGTATCACCGCAGCGGTCTGGCGATCGCACTCGCGATGGCGACCGTGACCGCGGTGATGCAGCTCGCGAGCGGTGATCTCAGCGCGCGCAACGCGGCCGAGTACCAACCGGCGAAACTCGCCGCGCTCGAGGCCCACTTCGAGACCTCGCGCGACGCGCCGATCGTTCTCGGCGGCATCCCCGACGCCGAACACGAGACCGTTCGCTACGGTGTTCACATTCCGTACGCGCTGAGCTTCCTCGCGCATCACGACCCTCACGCCGTCGTTCGCGGCCTTCACGACGTGCCGCGCGACGAACGCCCCAACGTCCTGATCTGCCACTTCGCTTTCCAGGTGATGGTCGGTTGCGGCACGGCCCTCATCGGGATCGGATTGCTCTACTGGTTCGTGCGCTGGCGAAAGCGCGCTGCGATTCCACCGATGGTGTTGCGCATCCTGCTCGTCGGATCGCCGCTCGGGTTCATCGCGCTCGAGGCCGGCTGGCTCGTGACCGAAGCGGGGCGTCAGCCCTGGGTGATCTACGGGATGCAGCGCACCCGCGATGCTGTCACCACCGCCGACCACGTGAGCGTGTCGTTCTTCGCCTTCTCGGTGCTGTACCTCGCGCTCGCGATCGCAGTGGTCGCGCTGCTGCGCTATCTCGCGGGGCAGCGTATCCGCCGCGCCGAGGCCGCATGAACGCAGCGTGGGCCCTGGCGGCGGTGATGGTGATCGCGCTGATTGCGTACGGCGTGCTCGCAGGCGCCGATTTCGGCGGCGGCGTGTGGGACTTGTTCGCGAGCGGCCCGCGCAAGGACGCGCAGCGCGACGCGATCGCCAAGGCCATCGCCCCGGTGTGGGAAGCGAATCACGTGTGGCTCATCCTCGTGATCGTCATTCTCTTCACGGCGTTTCCGGTCGCATACGCGTCGCTATCGGTCGGACTGTTCGCGCCGTTCCATCTGGTACTCGTCGGCATCACGCTGCGCGGCGCGGCATTCGTGTTTCGCTCGTACGGACCGAAGGCGAAATCCACGCGCGTTCGCTGGGGCGCGATCTTCGGCGCCGCCAGCACCATCACCCCGGTGCTTCTCGGGATGACACTCGGCGCGATCGCGTCGGGCGGCATTCGCATCTCGCCCGCCGAGTCGGTGGTCACCGTCGGCATCCCGTGGCTCACTCCGCTCGCGATCGTGCTCGGCGCTTTCGCGATCACGATTTCGGCCTATCTCGCCGCGGTATTTCTCACGATCGAGACCGACGGCGAACTGCGCGAAGACTTCCGCACGCGCGCGCTGATCGCCGGCACCGTGCTCGTCGCACTCAGCGCAGGTGCGATTCCGCTGCTCGCTCGCGACGCACCGCATCTGTGGCGCGGGCTCCTGTCGGCGCGCGCGCTTCCCGTCGTCGGCTCGGGCGTCGTGGCGGCAGTCGCTTCGGGCATCGCGCTGCGCAAACGTGCCTTCAAGTTCGCACGCATCGCATCGATCGCGCAGGTGTCGTTCCTACTCGCCGGCTACTGGCTCGCGCAGGCCCCTTATCTGATCTACCCCGACGTGACCATCGAGCGCGCCGCTGCGCCGGGTCCGACGCTCTGGTTCGTTCTCGTGTCGCTTCCCATCGGTGCCGCGTTGATCGGCCCCTCGCTGTGGTTTCTCTTCCGCGTGTTCAAGATGCAGCCGCGCACCGACGGCGATTCGCACTGAGCTAGCTACTTACCGCGCCAGGAGGCGCACCTGGGTGGCGAGGTCGCGATACTCGCTCGCGTCGTTGTAGAGCTGCGTCGACACGCGAAGGAGCCGCTGCCCCGCGAACGCGAACACGGGCACTTCGATTCCGCGCGCATACAACTGCTCTTGAAGCGGATCGATGAACAATGGCGGCTCCGCGGTGACGCGCGGCAGATTCATCGGTACGGCCGCGAGCGAGCCGATCATGTCGTCGGGCGCGGGTGCAGCGACGTCGAGCGCGGCGCAGAGGATGTCGCGCGCGACGATGGCGAGTTCGCGATTGCGCTTCATTGCAGCGGCGAGTCCACCGGTGATGGCTGTCTCGAAGAACTCGATGCACGCAGGGATCGCGAGATACGGCGTCGGATCGACCGTTCCCATCCAATCGAACTCGAGATGGAAACGCGACTGGTCGGTGCGCGGTGAATTCGCGCCATGCGAAATCACCAGCGGGCGCACTTCGTCACGACGATCACGGCGCACCCATAGAAAGCCCGCGCCCTTCGGTGCGCAGAGCCACTTGTGGAGATTGCCGGTGTAATACGTGGCGCCGAGGCGTTCGAGATCGAGCGGCAGCATTCCCACCGTGTGCGCACCGTCGACGAGCGTGTCGATGTGGCGCGCCCGCGCGAGTGCGACGAGGTCTGCGATCGGGAGGACCAGTCCGGTCGGGCTGGTGACGTGATCGATCAGGAGCAGTCGCGTTCGTGCGCTGAAACAAGCTTCGATCGCGTCGATCGCTTCCTGCGCGTCACGAAGCGGAAACGGAACCTCCGCGACAACGACCCGCGCGCCGGCCCGCTCGGCCGCCAGATCGAGGGCGTTCTTGCATGCGTTGTAGGCGTGATTCGTGGTGAGCACTTCGTCGCCCGCGCGCAGACGGTACGAACCGAGCACGGTGCTCACACCGGTCGTCGCATTGGAGACGAATGCCAGGTCTTCGCTCGCCGCACCGACGACACGCGCCAACGCGTCTCGCGCCGCATCGAGGAGCGGCTCGAGTTCGCGCACCATGAACCGCACCGGCTGCGCTTCCATCCGCGCGCGCATCGCGTTCTGCGCTTCGAGCACCGCGCGCGGCGCCGCACCGAACGACCCGTGATTGAGAAAGGTGACGGAGGGATCGAGGTCCCAGTGGGTCGCAAACGGTGAGCGCGGCATCGCGCGTACTGTACGCGCGACGTGGGTCAGGTCATCAACGGTTCGAGATCGCCCAGCATGCGCTCGGCGTTGCTCACCCCGTCGCCTTCGCCGAAACGCCGCATGAGGCGCAGGTCGGGCGTGAGCTTGTACGGGCTCTTCTTCGCAGCGCAGAGTTCCATCACCTTGGCTGCGTCGATGGGCGAATCCTCACGCAAGTGCAGTGTCACGCGCTCGCGCGATGCTTCGATGCCGAGTGCCCGCAGCTTGCGAAGACGCGTCTTGATCGACATCACGCGAACGAGAATCCTCGCGGCCGCCGGGGCAGAACCGAATCGGTCCTCCATCTCGGTGGCGATGTCCGCGACTTCTTCTTCGTCGCTCGCGCTCGCGAGTCGCTTGTAGAGCGAGAGTCGCACCCCGACGTCGTCGACGTACTCCTCGGGAATGAAACTCGGTTCGTCGAAGGTGAGTTCGGGTTCGACCCCGCGCACGATCGGCTCGCCGCGAAGTTCCGCCACCGCTTGCTCGAGCATCTGCACGTACAGATCGAAGCCGACCTGCGACACGTTGCCGGACTGCTCCGCGCCCAGCAGATCGCCCGCGCCACGAAGCTCCATGTCGAGCGACGCGACCTGAAAGCCGGCGCCCAGCTCGGTGAACTTCTCGATCGCATCGATTCGCTGCCGCGCTTCGTCGCTCATCTGACTCGGCGGCGGCACGAGCAGGTAGCAGTACGCGCGCTCGCGCGATCGTCCGACTCGGCCTCGAAGCTGATACAGCTGCGAGAGCCCGAACAGGTCGGCGCGGTCGATGATCATCGTGTTCGCGCGTGGAATATCGAGCCCGCTCTCGATGATGACCGTCGCGCACAGCACGTCGTATCGGCCTTCGACGAAATCGAGCATCACCTGCTCGAGTGCACCTTCGGCCATCTGCCCGTGCGCCACTGCGACGCGCGCGCTCGGCACGAGTTGCTGGAGCTTGTCGGCGCGCTCGTAGAGCCCCTCGACGCGGTTGTACACGTAGAACACCTGCCCGCCGCGCGCGAGTTCACGCAACACCGCTTCCTTCTTCAGCTGGGCATCGTCTCGCGACACGATCGTGCGCACTGCGCGACGGTCGATCGGCGGCGTGGTGATCAGCGAGAGATCGCGAAGGCCGGCGACCGCCATTTGCAACGTGCGCGGAATCGGCGTCGCGGAAAGCGTGACCACGTCGAGCTGCGCACGCAGTTGCTTGATTCGTTCTTTGTGCGTGACCCCGAAGCGCTGCTCTTCGTCGACCACCAGCAATCCGAGGTCCTTGAAGTGAACGTCCTTCGACAGCAGACGATGCGTGCCGATGACGACGTCGATCTTTCCCTCGCGCAGCTTCTTGATCGTCTCGCGCTGCTGCGCCGCGCTCACGAATCGCGAGAGCACCGCGACCTCGAGCGGGTAGGCGCGCATTCGATCCGCGAACGTGTGGAAGTGCTGCTGCGCGAGCACGGTGGTCGGGCACAACACCGCCACCTGCGCGCCCTGCGATGCCACGTGGAAGGCCGCGCGCACCGCGACCTCGGTCTTGCCGAAGCCGACGTCGCCGCACACGAGCCGATCCATCGGGATCGTCCCCTCGAGGTCGCGAAGCACTTCGCCGATCGCGCGAATCTGATCGGCGGTCTCTTCGAACGGGAACGTCGCTTCGAACTCTTGATAGAGCATGTCGGGCGCCGGAAATTGCCGCCCCGGATGCGCGCGACGTTCGGCGTACAGCCGCAGCAGTTCGTCGGCCATCTGTCGCACGGCCCGCTCGACGCGCGCCTTCGACTTCGCGAACGTCGCACCGCCGAGTCGATCGAGCTTCGGCGCACCGCCCTCGCCGCCCGCGTACTTCTGGATGAGATTGAGCCGCGTGACCGGGAGATAGAGTTTGTCGCCGGTCGCGTACTCGATCACGAGCAGATCGGTTGCTTGTCCCGCCACCGCGCGATGCTCGAGCCCCACGTACTTCCCGATGCCGTGGTCCACGTGCACCACGAAGTCACCCAGCGTGAGCGCGCGCAGATCGTCGATGAAGGGCTTCGCACCGCGCGACTCGCCTTTGCGTTTGGTGCCGCGTCGCGCACGCGCGCCGAAGATCTCTTCCTCGGTGACGAACGCGACACGCTGCGAGGCGAGCACGAAGCCGCGCGACAGTTCGCCGATCACCACGTCGATCGCGGCGTGCTCCGCGTTCGCGTCGATCGGTGTGTCCAGCAAGCCCGCGTCGAACGCCCCGAAGTGCATGTTCACGTCGAGGTCGTGTCCGCGCAGCAGTCCTGCGATGCGTTCGGCCTGCGTGGGGGTACGCCCCGCGAAGATCACGCGGTAGCGCTCGTTGTTCCAGTACGTGATGCTCTCGACGAGCGGGCCCAGCGCGTCGGCTTTGCCCTTCTCGGTGCGCGCATCCTTGATGTCACGCGCGAGTCGATCGAGCGTATCGACGCCGAGATCGAAGACGGTCGCGTTCGCGGGGACGAGTTCGAGCGATGCAGCGAGGTCACCGGCCGTCGAGTCGTCGCCGCTGACCACCACGAGGTCGTGGACGATGGCGGTGCGTGCGCGCGACAAGCCCGCGAGGACTTCGTGCTCGCTCGCGTAGTGCGCCTCGATCGGAAACGTCGGCTCGTGCTTTTCACGGCGTGCCGCGAGGTCGCGCTCTGCGCGCTCGAGTTCCTCTCGAAGCGCGGCCAGTGATCGGGCCGGACGGTCCCAGAGCAATTGGAAATCGTCGGGGAGATAGTCGAGCAGTGACTCGAGCGAGTCGTAGTACGCCGGGAGAAATCCCTCGGAACCGAAGAACGCGCGCCCCGCTTCGATGTCCTCGACCAGGCGGGTGGCCTTGTACGAAGGCATGTTCACCGCATCGGCAAGATCGCGAACGCGCTCTCGCGCACGCCCGCGCTCCGCGGGACCGATCAACGCCTCGCGCACCGGATGGATGAAGAGATCGCGCACCTGACGAACGGTGCGTTGTCCTTCGGGCTCGAACAACTTGATCGAGAGGCAGAATTCTTCGTCGAGTTCGACGCGCGCGGGGTACCTCGACGACGGCGGCCACACGTCGATGACGCTGCCTCGCGCGGCAAACGTGCCGGGATCTTCGACGACGGGCACGCGCAGGTAACCACCCTCGGTGAGCCCGGCGATGAGCTTGTCGCGATCGACGAGTTCCTCCGCTTGAACGAGATCCGAACGCGGCCCGAGTGCATCGCGCGGTACCACCTTGCGCACCAGCGCGGCGGCAGGCGCGACCAGCACTCTCCACGGCAGTCCTTGCGAGAGATGGAACAACGTTGCGAGCCGTCCCATCGCGATGCGCCGATCGGGCGCGACGTCGACGTACGGGCTGCTCTCCGGCGCCGGCAGGAGAAGCACGTCGCCGCGTCCGTCCTCGGCATCGTCTTGATCGGGCGTCTCGCCGAGAAAGAACGCCACGTCGCCGGCGATGCGTCGCGCGCTCTCGAGATCATCGGTGACCACGACGATGCGCCGCGCTTGTTCATCGTGGATCGCACGCGCGACGAGCAGCGAGAGCGCGCTGCTACCGACGCCCGCCAGATCGACGCGGCGAGCATCGCGAAGCGCGCGCACGGCCTCGTCGAGCGAGGTCCATCGCTTGGGAGAACGGGCGTCGTCGTTGTCGAGGTCGGCGTCGGTCGGATCGCTCACGGAGCGGTGGGGTTACCACCGGAAACGCCGGCAAACCACCGCGCTTCGGCCAGCGAGTCCGAGCGATGTCGCCCGCGGATATTCGTTCCGAGGATGGAAACCTTGGTTGCGTCGTCGGGTGCGGATTGTCTAGGTATTGGTCAACGCCCATGGACGAGCAGCATCGGATCCATTGGAGGGGAACCATGACGACGACGAGCGACGGACCGGAAGCCGCGCTGGACAGTGGGCGCGAGACCCAGCGTGTCGAGTTCGCGATGCAGGTGCGAGTCAGCGACGGACGCGGCGAGTCGCGTTCGTATCTGTCGCGCGATCTGAGCGAGGACGGCGTCTTCATCCGCACATCGCGGCCGCCGGCTGCGTCGGGTGATGCGGTGCAGTTGGAGTTCGTGTTGCCGAAGCTCAAGGCGATCAAGGTGCGCGGCGAAGTCGCGAGCATCTTGTCGGCCGAGCAGGTGAGCATCCCCGGCGACGCGGGGATGGGCATTCGCTTCAGTGATCTCGCCAAGGCCGATGCCGATGCGCTGCGTACGTTCTTGCGCGACCGCGGCGTACGGTAACGAGCGAAGTCACCGCATCGGCTTCTGCCCGATGAACAGGTAGTTGAAGCCGCGCAGGAAGAAGTTTCCCTCCTCGGCGGCCTTGTGGAAGTTCCCCTTCTCGAGGTTCTTGTTGTGTCGCACGACGGTGACGACATCCACGATCTCGACGTACTGCGCGAGGCTCGAGAACAGCCCGAAACCCACCGGTGCGAAGCCCCGCTTCTTCTCGAAGTAGTCACACACGTACACGGCAAGGTGCCCGCCCGGTGCGAGCACGCGCGCACTCTCGCGCAACGCTTTGTCCATCTCGCGGAAGTACCGCTCGTCGTACGCGCTCAGCTTGCCGATGCAGTGCGGATCGTTCGAGTAGTCGACGTGATCGCCGTAGGGCGGATCCATGAACACCAGCTGCGCTTCGCCGGTGGTGAGCGGAAGCTTGCGCGCGTCGGCGCGGTCGATGTCCGGACGTGACGGCGCGAGGTCGAACCCGCGCGCTTCACGCTTGGTATCGCGCGCGACGTCGAGCGTGGTGCCGCTGCCGCAGAACGGATCGACGACGAGATCGCCCGGTTCGGTGTAGCGCTGGATGAGCTGCCAGATGATCCATGAGGGAGTCGCGCCGATGTAGCGTTGATCGCCCTGGATCTCGTTGCCGTAGTGCTGCGACGGGTACTCCCACAACGTCGTGGTCTGGACGCGCAACGGGGGCTTTTCGGGCCGGCGATGGAGAGGCGCGCCCTGCGGCGGTCGTGGTTGCGCGGCGTGAACACGTTCGTCGCGTCGGGCTCGCTGCTGTGTGCGCGGATCGTGCGGTCGATTCGGAGGCTTCACGGCGCGAGTAGAGAGCACACGCGGCGCGCGAAGCAAGCGTCGCGACCGTCGTGCCCATCGGTGCATTCGCGACTCCAGTCGCGCTTTGAGTGGCGATCGGACGCACGCGACGTCGCACCTTCACCTCCGCCTGTTCACACATTCGGATGACGGGTAGCGGAACACTGGGCGAAGGGCAGCTAGTCTTCGCGCCGTGAAACGCACGGCCCTCCTCGCGCTCTTCTCTTTCGCACTCGCCGCTGCCGCCTGCACGGGCTCGACACAACCGAGCGACGTCTCGGCCGACTCACTCGACGCGGCGATGGACGCACGCACCGAATGCGAGTCGCTCTGCGCGCCTGTCACCGAGCGATGCACGAACATCGACACGGCGAGCTGCGTGTCGGCATGCGAACGACAGGTTCCCTTCCGCGATGCGGGCCCCGACGCGATGGCGTTCGACCCGCGCGGATGTCTGAACGCATCGGCGTCGTGTGGTGCGATCTCGACCTGTCTCGGCGGACCTCCGATTGCGCCGTTCTCGATGGGTCCGTATGGCACTCACGCGCGCGACATCGCGGGCCCGATCACCCTCGCGACCACCGATGGCGACTGGTCGCTGCAGGATCACTGGACCGGCGAAGACAGCTACGTGTTCCTCACGTTCGCGAACGGCGCACTCGTCGATCAGAACAACGCGGACTATCTCGTCGATGTCTTCTCTTCGTGGTCGCTCGACATCCTCGATAAGTCGCCACCCAACGTTCACTACTTCTTCATGACGTACCGCGCGGCCGACGCGAACGATGTGTGGTCGTCGTTCCAGTCCGGCGTTCTCGCGGATCTCGATTCGCTCCCCGCCGAGCAGCAGGCGCATTGGCGTCCGCGCATTCACTTCGTCACCACGCCGGTGCAGGCGATGGGCAATTGGATCTCGGATCGCGCGCGCGCGTTCGTGAGTGCGCGCTACGGGCTCCCGTACGACATCTTCACGTTCGCCATCGACCGCTCCCAGCGACTGCGCGAGATCGGACAGCTCGGCATTCTCACCGGCAACGGCTCGGTGCTCGGCGACATGACGTACGTGGCGTACGAACCGCAGTACTACAACTTCGAGTGGGACCGCGCGCAGCGCCTCGCGGGCGAGAACGCCACGATCATTCCGGTGGTTCCGCACGGAACGACGGTCACGAGCGAGGTCGTCGAGAACGTCGCGTTCCCGGACGCCGCAACGATGGCGACGTTCGACGGCATGGAACTCGATCTCTCGATCGACTGCGCGGATCACGTCGATGGCCACTGCAGTCCGTGGGACTACCTCTCGAATCTCTACCTCTGCGATCCGCCCGATCCGGCGAACCCCACTGCGCCGCCGGTGTGCACCACCGAGGTCGCGCGATGGATCACGTCGTACTGGCGTGAAGGTCGTTGGGTCACCGACGTGAGTGATCTGCTCCCGCTCTTCCGTCAGGGAGGGATGCGGCAACTGAAGTGGTACGCGTCCGAGCAGTGGACCACGCACACGGACTACATCGTCGATCTGAACATCCGCCTCTTCCATCGCGGTGGCGCGACGAGTCCGTCCGAAGCCGTGCGCGTGTATGCCGGCGACAGCTTCCACCCGATGGACGCGAACCAGTTCGCGCCGTACACGTTCACCGTCCCTGCGGACGTTCGTAGCGTGAAGGTCTACGCACTCATCACGGGGCACGGTGCCGAAGGCAATCTGCACTGCGCGGAGTTCTGCAATCACACGCACCACTTCCAGGTGAACAGCGCGCCAGAACACGTGCTCGCATTCCCGGGCGCGGGAACGCGCGATGGATGCACCGAAGACGTGGTGAACGGCACCGTGCCGAACCAGCACGGCACCTGGTATCTCGGTCGCGGCGGATGGTGTCCGGGGAGCGACGTGCGCCCGTGGATCGCGGACATCACGAGCGACGTGGTGCGCGGTGGGCCGAACACGCTGACCTACCGTCCGATCATCGCGGGGCGCCCGCCGACGACGGGATCGGGGAACAGCGTGGTGACGGTGTGGCTGGTGTACGGGCGATAGAGCGCGC